>CALKEI010000090.1 GCA_938085095.1 uncultured Luminiphilus sp.
GCTTGTCGAGCAGAGAATGGCGCGCTGTCGGAATTTGCAGCACGCGAGCATAGTAAAACGCCGACTCACTTCGATTGAACTCAGGATCCTGCCACACCGTCCGTAAACTGGGTTCACCGATAGTATTGCTCGTCATGCCGGTTGCAATATCGACGCTAGAACCCACGGGCGCGAGTGAACCGTCTGCTCGCTCGCGCTCCGAGCCCGCCCACGCGACGTCAAACACACGCTCCTCAGTCTCGCCTGAAGCGTTTATCCAACCCTTTACGATCTGCACACGATCAAGATACGCCCCGCTGGGATCGGCCTGGGCTTCGACGACAAGCGTGAAACGATCCTCAGCCGCCGCTCCGACAATCTCTCCACCCATTGGTACCGACTGGGCGTCAATATTGTCCGGGAATGTCGCCGCTTCCAGTGCCGTTAACGGCAGATTGAGCCCGCCATAGGTTCTCACTGCTATCCTCGGGCCGCTGGTCGCATAAACCTCGCGGCGACGCATGGCCGCGATAATGGCCTCTCGAGTGTTCTCAGTGGCCCATACGGCGGCAAGTCCAGATGCGCTCATTCCCCAGCCAAACGTACCCTTCGCATCATCGGACCACCCACCCGATTTTCGAGAGGGGATCGAATCAGTCGCCATTTTGCCGTGAAAATTATCCTCTTCTGCCGAGGGGAGCGCCGTGTGTGCATCGGTCGAGCCAATCACACCAAACTGGTAGGGATTGACGCCAACCGTCTCCTGCAAAGCCAGTCCTGTTTTGAGCGCACTGCGAATATAGTCCCCCGCCTGCGGAATATAATCCGTCCACTCGCGCTGGATGTAATAAGGGTAGGTTTCAAAATCGGCAAAAGGATCGTCCGGCGACAACACCGGGTGAGTTTCTGAGTCACCCTTAATCTGCGTTATCTCGACCACTGGCTCCCAGTAGCGCCGGGTCTCGGCATAGTTCTGATCCAGCGCCTCACCGCGAATGTCGCGAACATCGAACATCGAGCCCTTTGAGATATTGGAATTGTGAGGGATTGCAATAAAGTTGCCGCCCGTGGCTTCGCTTGTTTCCTCAAGCCAGGCCCACAAATCACTGGGAAACGAGCTGTCATCGAATCCAAACGGAGCAAAGGTCTGGGCCTGCTCGGCGTCGATGTCCGCCATCACAATACGATGCAGGTTGGCGCCTCCAGGAATAAGGGAGTATTCCCAACCAATCAACGCCGTGAACGCCCCCGGCTCGTTGTGCGCGTCCGCCGCGTCGGTGATCAGTTTCCAGGTATCAATCTCCACCGAGGGCTGTCGCGGAATCAGACCGCTGGTTCGGTCTTCTTCCCAGCCGTCCATCGCGGTGACGGCGTTATCTGATGGTTTTGGCAAGATCGACGTGAACAGCTCTCGACCCGAATCACCGTCTACCGCATCACGCAGTAAGTATTGAACAATACGCGTCCAGATACGCTCCTTCCACGTGAGCCCCTCTGTGATCATCGGGTTGAGGTAGAGGCTACGAATCACACCGAGGTACTCAGCGTGGTCAGAGACCACTAGAAAATCGAGGGGCGTACCAATTTGGACTCTCGCCTTGTGTCCCGGGTGGACTACCGGCACACCCTTGGCGTAACGATAAGCGGTGTCTGGCGTCGCGGTTAGATTGCCATTAGTAAAGGCATCGGACGAATAGGTAGAGTGAAGATGAGTATCACCCCAGAGAAGCTGCTTCTCCTCGGAAAATGCGACCGCGGAGAATGCGAGGCACAGCAAAGCAGCACAAGCTGCTTTCAAAAATACATGTCGAGTTGTCCGGATTGACCTTTCCTGCCAATAACGTGCGCCCATCTCTTCTCTCCTGCCTACCTCGCACTGCGTTTCATTGCTCGACTTGGAACTCAGTTACTGATCGCCGGCGCATCATCTGCGACGCCGCCGATCATACCCCTTATTTCCCCTGCCAGTTTGGTTGACGCTTCTCGAAAAACGCCTTGATCGCCTCCTTGGCATCGTCACTACCAATACACAATGGCTGCAAGGCCGCTTCTTTGGAAATCGCGTCAGAAAGATTATGGGTTGCTGCAAAAGCGAGCGCTTCCTTAGCGTAACGCAATGCCATGGGTGACCGACCGGCCAGTTCCTGAGCGAAGGACATGGCGTGTCCGGCGAAGTCATCGTCGGGTAGCATCCGATTGGCCAATCCCCACTCCACCGCTTTTTCGGCGCCCAGCTTCTCCCCAAAAGCCATCAACTCATAGGCGCGTTTGGCACCCACTAGGCTCGGCAGCAGCCAGGTCGCACCGCCATCGGGCACCAAACCGATGCCGATAAAAGGCTGGAACAAGTAGCTGCTTTCAGCCATCACCATTAAATCGCAGGCCATCGCGTAAGAGTAGGAAATCCCAGCGCATGGACCGTTGACGGCAGCAATCCAGGGTTTGCGAGCATGATGAATCGCCAGTACCCCGGGTTTGTATTCCGAGTTCAGCTGGTCTTCGACACCCTCAGCACCATTGGGTGGCGTTTCAGAGGTATCAGACAGATCTGCGCCTGCTCCGAAGGCCCTGCCGGCACCTGTGAGCACGACAACCCAAATGTCGTTGTCCGCGTTAACCTCTTGTGCTGCGCGCAAAAATTCACGTCGCAGCGTACCGTTAAAACTGTTGAGTTTCTCCGGTCGGTTAAATGAGACGCGAGCCACCCGCCCCTCACGCTCTATCAACACTGTTTCATAATCACTCATTACACACTCCCTACTTATTTATTCGTCTACCGTTGAGGCCGCGCCAGACGCCAACATGGCCTGCAGGTCTTCCTCAGCAAGCCCCGCATCCCTCAGCACGGATACCGTGTCTGCGCCCAGAGATCGCGTGGCATGGCGAATCTCAGAAGGCGTGCGATCAAAACGCGGCGCGGGTGATGGATGCGTCATACCCTCTACTGAGGTGTAGACCGAACGTTCCGTGTTAGCCGCATACTCAGCAGCTTCAACCATCGTCAAAACCGGCGCAAAACACGCATCACTGCCTGCCATGACAGCATCCCATTCGTCGCGGGTCTTGGTCTTGAACACGGCCCCCATTTTTTCTTTGAGGGCCGGCCACTGGGCAACATCGTGCTGGGCCTCAAATTGGGGATCAGTGATCTCGGCTCGAGCCAACAATTCGGCATAAAACTGCGGTTCGATAGCGCCAATAGCCACATACTTGCCATCGGCACACTCGTAAGTGTCATAAAAGTGCGCGGCGCCATCAAGCAGGTTCGCCTCTCGCTCCTCCGCATTCCAGGCTCCCAGCTGCTGAAACCCCTGCATCATCCACATTAGCTGTGCAGTGCCATCGACCATGGCAACGTCTACCACCTGCCCTTTTCCGGAGCGAGCGGCTTCAAGGAGCCCGCCCATAATGCCCGTCACCAGTAACATCCCCCCGCCGCCAAAATCACCCACCAGATTCAAGGGCACGACGGGGCGCTCACCGCGACGACCAATCGCATGTAGCGCTCCCGTAATCGCAATGTAATTCAGATCATGACCAGCAGCCTGCGCAAGGGGTCCCGTCTGCCCCCACCCCGTCATTCGCGCAAATACCAGTTTGGGGTTCCTGGCATGACAGACCTCCGGGCCAAAGCCCAGCTTTTCGCAAACGCCCGGCCGATAAGGGTCGATCAACGCATCCGCTCTTTCAACGAGCGCCATGAGCGCCTCTCGACCGGCTTCCTGCTTGAGATTCAAAACCACTGACTTTTTGTTGCGGCCACTGATGGGCTCGCTCAACTTGGGATCTGTTGCACCGGGACGCTCTATCCGAATTACTTCTGCGCCCATATCGGCGAGCATCATGCCTCCCATAGGAGCCGGCCCGATCCCAGCCAATTCAATAATGGTGTATCCAGTTAACGATCCCATCGGCATCAGTTCCTCAAAAGTTACGCTGATTGAAGGGATCGTAATGATCGCCAAGACAATGCCGACCAATGATGAGCTTCATGATCTCTGAGCTGCCCGCGTAAATCGTGGCAATCTTGGCATCCGCAGATTGTCGACTGATCGGATACTCATCCATGAATCCTGCCCCACCATGAAGTTGAAGCCCTTCGTCCGCCACACGCTGCTGAAGCTCTGAGGTCTTTAGCTTGGCCGCTGCGGCGTCCTCCGCCGAGAGCGTCCCTGCGTTGAAAGCGACGGCGGCCTGATCGACAAAACACTGCGTAATATCGAGTTCTGCGCGTAGCTCGGCCATTTTAAATTGCGTGTTCTGCATAGCGGATAGCGGCTTGCCAAACACCTCCCGCTCTCTCACAAAGTCAGACGTGAGATCCCACGACAACTGCGCCGCCGCAAGATAGCCCATAGCGCCAAGCAGACGCTCTTCGGCCAAACCTTCCATTAAATAATAGAAACCCTTATGCGCCTCACCCAGTACATTTGCTTTCGGGACCTTCACATCGTTGAAAAACAGCTCAGCGGTATCCTGAGCTTTTAAACCCAGCTTTTTGAGATTCCGCCCCCTTTCAAAACCATCCCATCCCGCTTCCACCAGAAAAAGGGTCATCGCGTGGGGGTTATTCTGTGGGTCCGTCTTGGCGGCGACCACCACCAGGTCACAGTTAATGCCATTGGAGATATAGGTCTTCTGACCGCTCAAAATCCAATGATCCTCTTGCTCCACCGCCTGAGTACGCATCCCTGCCAAATTGCTTCCCGCATCGGGCTCAGTCATGGCCACGGCCAAGATGATGTCACCCGAAACAGCCCCCGGTATGTAACGCTGGATCTGGTCCTCTGTCCCAAAGCGGGTGATATAAGGCGCCACAATGCGACTGTGCAGAGAACCAAACCAGTCGCTGCATCGCGCATACGCCAACTCTTCAATGATCACCTGCTCCCATCGAATGTCGTAATCGTCCATCCCGCCCAGGCGCTCTTCCGGCCACACCATCAGGAAACCCTGCTCACCGGCTTTCTTAAAGATCTCTCGATCCACCACACCCTGCTCACGAAATCGCTCCATGTGTGGCACGACCTCCTCGGACAGGAATCGCCGATAGGCCTCCCTGAACATGATTTGCTCTTCCGTAAACTGTCTGGTGAGCATGCTGCCCTCCTGCACTTGTTTGTTCGGTAATACCTGCTACTGCGACCGCGGCACCGGTGAAACCGTGAGACACGGCCATCACCGGCACTCACCCCCTCAACATTTTCAGGGATGACGCCCTAAGCCCGCCCTCACTCTAGATCAGACAGATTAGAGGTGTCTGACGCCCGCACATCGCGGCACGCGAATCACATTCGGTCTCAATCCGAGGATGCCGGATCCAAGACCTCACGCAACTCTCTCTTGAGGAACTTGCCATTGGCATTGCGTGGCAATGGCTCAGACAAAAACCAGACGTAACGCGGCACCTTGAATGCTGCCAGCCTCGAGCCCATATGCTCCCTCAGACCGGGCGCATCCAACATAGCATCGGGCTTGAGGTGCACTGCTACGCCGACTTCCTCACCTAATCGATCATCAGGCACTGCAAAAGCGACTGTCTCGAGCACCGCGGGATGCGTATACAGCGCGCCCTCAACCTCTGCGCAATAGATGTTCTCACCACCCCGCAAGATCATATCTTTGGCTCGATCCACCAAGTATAGGAAACCATCCTCATCGAAGAATCCAATATCGCCTGTGTGCAACCAGCCATCGACAATTGTCTCGGCGGTAGCTTCAGGGCGATTGAGGTAACCTTTGATCACGGGAGCGCCCTTCACCAACAACTCGCCGGCTTCGCCCGGAGGCAGGGTCTCTCCAGCGGCATTAATGATCTTGCCCTCCAGTGTTGGAACCAGCGGCCCACAGCTCTCGGGACGCTCTAAAAACAGATCGCCGGTGGTGTAAGTACTGATCCCACAGACCTCGGTCATTCCATAACCCTGCGCCGGCTTGGCCCGCTTTGTGCTCTCGATCACCTTGTCCGGCAAGTCAGGATGCATCGCCGCACCCCCCCCACCTAATGAGTTGAGACTCGATGTGTCGTACTCCGCAAAATCGGGGTGCGCCAGAAGCTCTCGCGTCATCATCGGTACCGCACTGAGCGTATTCACCTGTTCACGCTCGATGAGCTTGAGGGCCTCAGAAGTGTCCCACTTATACATCAGGATCAGCTTCCCGCCACTAATGGTCGCGCCGTGCATGACACAGTTGTTAGCGGTCACATGAAACAATGGGGTCGCCACCAATGAAGTCGCCGGCGGGGCGGAAACTGGCGCTTCAACTGTCTCACCTCGATTCATCGCTTGAGTGGTGCCAAAAATCTGCCCCATGGCGGCCACGTTCATGATGTTATGCACACATCCTCGGTGAGTAAGCTGAGCCCCCTTGGGCCGGCCCGTGGTACCTGAGGTGTAAAAAATACAGGCATCATCGTTCGGATCGATGGGGGGCATCGGTAGCTCCGCAGCGCCGGTGATCGCATCGGACCATTGCGCAGCCGGAACGGCTGGCGATGCGTCGCGGACAGCCAGAACACTCAAATCGGGGAAGTTGTCGGCAATTTGCGCGAAAATGGCAAGCCTCTGGTCATCGGCGATCAACAATTTGGGCTCAGAGTCATTGAGCGCGTATGCCATCTCATCCGCTACCCACCAAGCATTCATCCCCACTACCGCACCACCAACGGCAATCACGCCCCAATAGGCAAAAATCCATTCCGGATAGTTGCGCAACGCAATGGCGACGCGATCACCGGACCCGATATTTTGTGTTTGCAGCCAGGTGGCGAAATTCGCGACGATCTGACCTGCCTCGGCAAAGGTCCATCGCTCGTCACCATAAACGATATATTCCTGATCTCCATAGCCCTGTCCCAGCATCCATAGGTCACGCATAGACCCCGGGGCATGCTTGTACGCTTTAAGGATATGACCATCCTGCTCAATCGTAGTGAGCTCTAGGAACGCGTCTGGTGCCGTCACCATCTCTACCGCCTGCCGGTAGTGATCGATAACCTGATTATTCATTCTAAAATGCCCCGTTATTTTTGTTGGACAAGTGATTGAGCGTTGTGTTGTAAAGCGCCCGCAAGATACCCTAACCCGAACTGTACGACCAGCTACCACCTCGAGCATATTGGCATGTATCATGCCAATACTTCGAGGCGGCTGCCAGCCGTTAGCGCCACCCAAAACCCTTGCACCAGAGGATTTTCATGAGCACACAAGAACTTGACCTTACCCGCCTCGAACCCTGGTTTCGCGAACAGGTGCCCGACGCCGAAGGATCGCTGGTCGTGGAAAAGTTTGCGGGGGGACAATCCAATCCGACCTTCAAACTCACGGCAGGGGACCGCCACTACGTGCTTCGTCGTAAGCCACCGGGTGAGTTACTGGCCTCTGCACACGCCGTAGATCGTGAGTACCGAGTGTTAGACGCGCTCCGCAAGACAGATGTACCGGTACCACAGGCAATCGCACTGTGCGAGGACGATGATGTCATCGGCTCAATGTTTTATGTCATGGAGCACCTAGAGGGACGCAT
>CALKEI010000091.1 GCA_938085095.1 uncultured Luminiphilus sp.
TCCGGAGTGAGAGCCGCCTGGTGACCGCAATCGGGATTGATGACTTGGTGGTGGTAGAAACGGCCGACGCGGTGCTGGTGGGGGCGAGGAATCGTATGCAGCTGATCAAGCAGATCGTTGAAACGCTGACATCGGCTGACCGGCCCGAGGCAACGCTTCATCAAAAAGTCTTTCGGCCTTGGGGCACCTACGAGTCACTGGTTGTCGGCGAGCAATTTCAGGTCAAGCGGCTTACTGTGGCGCCCGGACAGACGCTATCCCTGCAGCGCCACTATCATCGAGCTGAGCACTGGGTGGTTGTGTCGGGTGAGGCTGAGATTACGCGGGGCGACGAGCAGCTGACGTTGGGCCCCGATGAATCGACCTACATTCCGGTGGGCATGAAGCACCGCTTAGCCAATCGTGGCGACGTGCCGCTGGAAGTGATCGAAGTGCAGTCTGGGTCGTATCTAGGAGAAGACGACATCGTGCGCTTCGACGACGTATACGGTAGGGAGGAGACCCCGACATGATTGGTAAATGCCTATTTCCCGTGGCGGGTTACGGGACCCGCTTTCTGCCCGCGACCAAGAGTATGCCGAAAGAAATGCTCCCGATCGTCAATAAGCCGTTGGTGCAATACGGCGTCGAGGAAGCCATCGAAGCCGGTATGACCAACTGTGCGTTGGTGACTGGCCGTGGTAAACGGGCCATCGCCGACCACTTTGATATCAGCTACGAGCTCGAGCACCAAATTGCCGGATCGTCAAAGGAAGCCTACCTGGGTGGTATTCGCGAGGTGATTGAACGCGGGGTATTTACCATGGTGCGTCAGCGGGAAATGCTGGGCTTGGGCCATGCAATTCTCACCGGTGAACCGCTGATCGGTGATCAGCCGTTTGGCGTGGTGCTCTCGGATGACCTCTGCCTGAACCGTGGGGGTTCTGGTGTGCTGGCGCAGATGGCGGCGCTTTACGAGGAATTTCAGTGTTCGATCGTCGCCGTGCAGGAGGTGCCGATGGATGAGGTCGAGCAATACGGCGTGGTAACCGGGACGTCGGAGCGCGATGGCTTGACCCGCGTGACTCAGATGGTCGAAAAACCGCCACAAGACGAAGCACCGTCCAATCTTGCTGTCATCGGCCGCTACATTCTGACGCCGGATATTTTCGACATCATTCGCAGCACCCCCCCCGGCCGGAATGGCGAAGTGCAATTGACGGACGCGCTACAGACGCAGGCCAGAGAGGGTCGTGTTCTCGCCTATCAGTTTGAGGGTCTGCGCTTCGATTGCGGCAGCGTGCCGGGTTTTGTCGAAGCCACCCAGCACGTTTTCGAGCACTATTACGGTCAGGATTGATGGCGGATTCGCTCGAGTGCTTTAAGGCCTATGACGTTCGGGGGCGTATCCCGGACCAGCTCAATGAAGACATCGCCCGACGCATCGGCCAGGCTTATGCCGAGGTCATCCAGCCCGGTACGGTGGTGGTGGGGCATGATATCCGCCTGACCAGTGACTCCATTAAAGCGGCTCTGATCGAGGGCCTCCTTGCGCAGGGGGTGTCGGTGCGGGACATCGGTCTGTGCGGCACGGAGGAGATTTACTTCGCCACGACTCACCTAGGTGTCGGCGGCGGGATCGCGGTCACGGCAAGTCATAATCCCAAAGACTATAACGGCATGAAATTTGTGCGCGAGGGCTCCAAGCCGATTTCCGGAGACTCGGGTCTGGCGGACATTCGTGCCGCGGCAGAGCGCAATGCGTTTACTCCAGCCAGTTCGCCGGGCACGTTCAACGCGGTCGATACCGAAGCTGCGTACGTTGAGCATCTCTTGTCCTATGTTGAGGTGTCAGCGCTGAACCCCCTGAAGATTGTCTGCACGGCAGGTAACGGCGGTGCCGGTCGGGTGCTGGATGCGCTTGAACCCCACTTACCCTTTGAGTTCGTCAAAGTTCACCACGAGCCGGATGGTCATTTCCCCAACGGTGTGCCCAATCCACTGCTGGTGGAGAATCGCGCTGCCACGGCGGATCGGGTGGTGGCGGAGCAGGCCGATCTGGGGATTGCCTGGGATGGCGATTTCGATCGCTGCTTTTTCTTTGACAGCGCCGGGCATTTTATCGAGGGTTATTACATTGTGGGTTTGCTGGCGGAGGCCTTTTTGTCTCAGCAGGGGCCGCAGCGCATCGTGCACGACCCTCGTCTCACTTGGAATACTCAGGATATTGCCCTCGCCGGTGGCGGCGAGCCCGTGCTCAGTAAAACCGGGCACGCCTTTATCAAAGAGCGCATGCGCGAAGTAGATGCGGTGTATGGCGGCGAAATGTCAGCCCATCACTATTTCCGAGACTTTGCCTACTGCGATAGTGGCATGATCCCTTGGCTGCTCATTGCCGGCCTGATGTCCCAGACGGGTCAGTCCCTGGCTCAATTGGTTGCGGCGCGAGAGGCCGCTTTTCCTTGTTCAGGCGAGATTAACCGTGAGGTGGCCGATCCCGCCGCCCTGCTGGCGGCGGTGGAAGCGCGTTATGGGGCGCAGGCGTTGGGGGTGGAAAAGCTCGATGGTTTGGGCCTCGATTTTGCGGATTGGCGCTTCAACTTGCGCATGTCGAATACCGAACCGGTGGTCAGGCTGAATGTAGAATCGCGGGGCGATCACGCTCTGATGAGGGAGAAAACTGACGAGCTACTGGCCTTAATCGACGCCTGAGCGGTCAGTCGGTATTGGCGGCTCGCCACGCCTGCGCCGCGACGAGGGTGGAGGGATCGATCTCTGCCTCGGTCTCGCCCGTCGTGAGCAGCCCGCGCATGTCGGCGGCAATCTCTTTGCCCAATTCCACACCCCACTGGTCAAAGGCGTTGATACCCAGCAGCACCGCCAGAAAGTAGGTCTTGTGTTCATACGCGGCTATCAAGGCGCCAAGGCATTCAGGGGAGAGGGTGTCGATGAGTAGCAGTGAGTGGCTGCGATTACCGGGCACTTCAAATTGCCGGCTCACGGCCTCATCCACATCACGGTGGCGGCCAAGTTTGTCCGCCTCTTCAGCACAGCGCCCGACCATCAATGCCCGACTTTGCGCCAGCGCATGGGCGGCGAGTGCCCGTCGGGCGTCGTGATCCCCAGCGCCGGAGCGCAGGGGCAGAATAATGTCGGCGGTGAACGAGCGGGTGCCCTGGTGCAGCAACTGGTAGTAGGAATGCTGGCCGATGGTGCCCGCGGATCCCCATAAGACTGGCGCGGTGTCGTGCTCGAGACGCTCACCCTCAGAGGAAACCCGCTTGCCATTACTCTCCATAGTGAGCTGTTGCAGAAAGTCGGGTAGCCGGGCCAGCTTCTGCGCGTAGGGTAATACGGCATGCGTATCGGCGCCCAGGTAATGGGTTTGCCAGAGCTCCAGCAGCGCCATGATCATGGGGACATTTTCACCGGGCGACATCGCTGCGGTGTGGGCATCCATTAACCGGGCGCCTTCCAATAGTTGTTGGAATGCCGGCCAGCCGAGCGCCAGTGGAATACTGATGCCGATTGCTGACCACAGCGAATAACGACCGCCGACCCAATCCCATATCGGAAAGCAATGCGCGGGTGGAATATGCCATTGCCCGGCTTGCTGCACTTGCGTGGTCACGGCGATTAGATGCTGCCCGACGGCATCATCTTGGATGCCCCCTGCCAGCAGCCAGTCGCGGGCACGTGCAGCATTGGAGAGCGTTTCTTCGGTGGTAAACGACTTCGAGCAAATCACGCATAACGTGCTTTCCGGGTCCAGAGCGCGCAGCACGCGGTCCAGGTCCTCGGGGTCAATATTGGCCACAAAGTGCGCGCGAAGGGGTGCCTCGGGCGTCTTGAGAGCGTCACAGATCAGTCGCGGGCCCAGATCTGAGCCTCCGATGCCGAGGTTCACGACATCGGTAAAGCGCTTACCGGTAGCGCCCGCGGCTTGCCCGCTATGAACCGCCTCCACTAACGCTGCCATTCGCGACAGCGTCTTTTGCACGGCATCTGATTTTTCGGAGTGTCCGTCGGCCTCGGTACCGCGGAGCAGCGTATGCAGGGCGGGACGCCGCTCAGAGGTATTGACCTTTTCTCCGGCAATCAGAGACGAGAAAGCTTCTGGAAGGGCCCGGGCACTGGCCAGTTCGAGAAGGCTTTGCCAAGCGTCGTCGTGCAGTAAGTGTTTGGAGAAATCAAGGGAAAGGCCCCCGACTTCGCAGCGATAGCGGTCTGCCCGATCGGGCGCCTCGCTGAAGAGGTGATCTATGCGCTCTTGCCTTAGTGCAGCGGCAGCGTCGAGGAGTGCTTCATGCAATGCCTGGGGTGCTATCGCCATCAGCCTTGTCGATCCACCGCGTTATCAGCCATCGTTCGCAGGGCGCCGACCGCCTCATTTTGGTCTAGGGAATCGAGTGCTTCTCTTGCCAGCATTTGATGCGCCGCAGCCGCCTCCCGCGTTGCTTCGATACCCCCCGTCTGACGCACGATGGTCATGACGTCGGCAAAGGCACTGCCATTTTTATTGCGTAACGTCTCGGCAACGAACGCGCGCTCGGTGTCGTTGCCTGCTTGCATCGCGTGAAGTAGCGGCAGCGTAATTTTCCCCTCATTGAGGTCATCGCCTACATTTTTGCCGGTTTGTTCCGGGTCGCCAGCATAGTCAAGGAGGTCATCTGCGAGCTGAAAGGCAATGCCCAGATGCATCCCGTAATCCTGCAGCGCGTCGGCTTTGTCGGTGCTCGTTTCATGCAGCAGTGCGGCGCCGCGGCAGGCGGCTGCAAACAGTGCGGCCGTTTTGCGACGAATAATTTCCTGATACTGCTCAGCCTGCGTGTCCGGGTCGCCGGCATGAACCAGCTGCATGACCTCCCCGGCAGCAATCGTGTTGGTGGTCTCCGCCATGTGCGCCAGCAGCGGCATGTTAGCGAGCCCCACCATGAGCTGAAATGCACGGGTATAGATGAAATCCCCAACCAACACGCTGGGCGCATTGCCAAACGCGGCATTGGCGGTGGGCATCCCCCGCCGCAGCGTAGAGAGGTCGACCACGTCATCGTGTAGCAAAGTAGCCGTATGAATGAATTCCACGACAGCGGCAAAGCGAATATGGGCCTCATCGATCCCGCCCAGGGCTCTGGCGGACAACAGCACCAGCAGAGGGCGCATTCTTTTACCGCCAGCCTTTACGATGTAATGGCCGATGTTCTCGACCATCTCGACATCGGATTGCAAGAGTTCCACGATGACTTCGTCGACCCGCGCGAATTCGGCCGCGACGCTGTTCTTGATCGTTACGTCCACACAACATCCCCCGTTGGCCCGCAAGTATAGGCTGGGCGGGCAATGGTCGCCATGCTCCTGTTAGCGACCGCTTGACGGGTATACTGGTGCCGGCGCTGAGATAGCCCAATAGTCACACTTGCGCTCAACCCGCCGAACGCGTATCTTTCGCGCCCTTGGCTCGACCTCACGGTCGGGTTTCGGTGCCTGAACTCTGCCCCGCGCTGGCGCGGTCTCATTTGCGAGCAGGCTAACTGAGAGGACAATACAATGTACGCAGTGATTAACAGCGGTGGTAAGCAACACCGTGTCGAGGAAGGCGAGCAGCTCAAGCTGGAAAAGATTGAGGCCGCAACGGGGGACACCATTGAGTTCGATGAGGTGCTCATGGTGGGGTCCGGTAGCGACGTCAAGATTGGTGCGCCCCTCGTCGAAGGCGGTAAGGTGACGGCGGAAGTCGTAGCCCACGGTCGTCACGAGAAGATCCGTATCGTGAAATTCAATCGCCGTAAGCATCACCGCAAGGAGACCGGACACCGACAGTGGTACACCGAGGTCAAGATTACGGCGATCAGCGGCTGACAGGAGACGCGAGATATGGCACATAAAAAAGCAGGCGGTAGTACTCGTAACGGTCGCGATTCCGAGAGCAAACGTCTCGGCGTCAAAGCCTATGGCGGCCAAGCCGTCTCAGCAGGCAGCATTATCGTCCGCCAGCGCGGTACGCGCTTCCACGCAGCTGAAAATGTGCGCGTGGGCAAGGACCACACGCTGTATGCGACGGCGGATGGCAAGGTAGAATTTTTCAACGGTGGCCCGCAGAATCGCAAGCAGGTCCGCATCGTAACGGCGTAAACCGGACGCCTCAGGATCCCAAAAACCTCGTCAGCCGGCGGGGTTTTTTTTTGCGACAGCATCAGGTCAAACCATGAAATTTGTTGACGAAGCTACAATTGAAGTCACCGCGGGGAAGGGCGGGAATGGCTGTGTCAGTTTTCGCCGTGAAAAATATGTACCCAGAGGCGGTCCCGATGGTGGGGACGGGGGTGATGGTGCATCGATTTACCTTGAGGGTAACGACGCGCTCAATACGATGATTGATTACCGATACACCCGGCGTTTCCGTGCCGACAACGGTGAGTCCGGTCGGGGCCGAAATTGCTCAGGTAAATCGGGGGAGGATCTTGTTTTACCCGTGCCACTCGGTACCACCATAGTGGACGATGACTCTGGCGAGGTGCTCGGTGATATTCGCGAGCCGGGCGAGCGGCTGCTAGTCGCTCAGGGCGGGTTTCATGGCCTGGGCAATACCCGTTACAAGTCCAGCATAAACCGCGCGCCGCGCCAAAGTTCACCGGGTACCGAGGGAGAGTCGCGCAAGCTTAAGCTTGAGCTCAAGGTGCTGGCCGACGTCGGATTGCTGGGCTTGCCCAATGCGGGTAAATCGACCTTCATCCGGGCGGTATCGGCGGCGACTCCGAAGGTAGCGGATTACCCTTTTACTACCCTCATCCCCAGCCTGGGTGTCGTGAAGGTGGACGCCCATCGATCCTTCGTCGCGGCAGATATCCCCGGCTTGATTGAGGGCGCTTCGGAGGGCGCTGGATTGGGCATTCGTTTCCTCAAGCACCTCACGCGCAATCGCGTGCTGTTGCATGTGGTCGATGTTGCGCCAATCGATGGCAGCGATCCGGCGGAGTCAGCGTGTTCGGTAGTGCGCGAACTGGAACGCTTTAGTCCGGCGTTGGCGGCCAGACCGCGGTGGCTAATACTCAATAAAATCGATTTACTGGATGCCGCGGCGGTAACGGAGTGTCGCGAGCGGGTGGTTGCCGCGCTAGGGTGGGAAGGCCCGGTTTATGAGATTTCTGCTGTCGCCGGTATGCACACATCTGTCCTCTGCGGTGATTTGATGACGCACCTCGAGTCTCAGGCGGAGACACTGCGCAGCGACCCCGACGCGGCCGCGGCGGAGGATGCGGCGCAAGAGCAAATGCAGCGCGAAGCGCGAGAGCGTATCGCGGCACTGCAGGCTGCAAAAGCGGAGGCCCGTGCTCGCACCCGGGATGGCGTCGAGGATGACGACGCCGAGATGGAAGTGGAGTACCGAAATTGACGGATCTGTCGCAACAGGTCGATCGGCAGCGGCTTGCGGACGCCAAACGCTGGGTCGTGAAGGTGGGCAGTGCGCTGCTAACCAATGATGGCAAGGGCCTGGATACATCGATTGTGCAGATGTTGGCAGATCAGCTCGCCGCGCTGCGCGCCACAGGACGAGATGTCGTGTTGGTCTCGAGCGGCGCCATTGTCGCCGGTTTGGCGCGCCTGAACCTGTCAGAGCGCCCCCATGAAATACACCTGTCTCAGGCCGCCGCGGCGGTAGGACAATCTGCCCTAGTGCGAGCGTATGAGGAGCACCTCAGCCCACACGGGGTGACCACCGCACAGATACTCCTGAGCCATGCGGACGTCCGAGCGCGGGATCGTTATCTCAATGCACGGAGCACCTTGAGTACCCTCCTGGCGATGGGAGTGCTGCCGATCGTTAATGAAAACGATACGGTGGTGACAGATGAGATTCGCTTGGGGGATAACGACACCCTGGCGGCGTTGGTCGCGAATCTGGTTGATGCTGATGCGCTGCTGATTCTGACGGATCAGGATGGGCTAATGGATAGCGATCCCCGACAGACTGACCATGCCACGCTCATTGAGTCAGCAGACGTTCATGATCCTGATTTGGAT
>CALKEI010000092.1 GCA_938085095.1 uncultured Luminiphilus sp.
CCATTCGGCGGGTATGGCGGGGCCCAGTACGACCCCGAGAGCGGTGCAAATCATCCACAGGGACCAAAAAGTGAACCCGGCGGCGAGAAAATAGCGCCTAAATGCGACCGGCTCATCAATGGGCTTGATCTGGCTCAGGACAAAGACTTGATCGATCAGCACATACGATCCGACCCAGCGAAACCAGCTAGGCTGATTTTGAAACCGGGGGGCGAGAGCGACCGAGTAGAGCATGTGGCGTGCACCGACAATGAGTGCCGCGCTGACCGCTGCGGCGACCGATGCGCCTTCGCCAATCAAGGTGAAGAGTGTGACTTGAATCGCCCCACCAAAAATAATCGGCGAGGAAGACCAGCCCAGCCATTGGGGGATGCCGGCATTGGCCACCACCACGCCAAAAACGAAGGCGAAGGGCAGCGCAGGAATAAACAGTGGCAGCGCGTCGAGCGAACCGCGCAACGCAGGGGAGGTGGGAATGTGATTCATGAGCGCCCTCTGAGTGGTGCTCGGCTAAGCCAAGCTGCGCGCCAGTCCTGCACAATAGAAGGTAACGGCCCTCTTAAGAGCCGTTACGGCGGCATGATGAGGAGAATCAGTCCTCAAAGTCAGTGCTTTGCGTACGGTGAGTGCCACCGTAGCCCGCATTGGAGAAATGCATAGCTTTGATTCGCCACTGGCCGTCTTCCTCAAGCACCCAGACATTGGTGACCCGAGTACGGTAAGGGTACTGTTCTGCGTCATCTCCCACCATGCCTTCCAGATAGTAGCGCGCATAGACCACGCCCTCGGCGATTTCCGCCACCTCTGGATAGAACACCTGCATGTTGTTCTGTTGGCCCGCCATATTGCGTTTCCAGTCGTCGGGCGTTGCTGTGCTGACGGGCTTGTGAAAGCTTCCATCCGAATTGGTACCGAACATCCCAGTGCTGCTTTCTAGATTGGCCACGGCTTTATGGTCCGCTGTATTACGTGCGTCCCAGTAGTCGCCGATGGCCGCGACGACGGCGTGCGCGCCACTGCCGTGGCCGTCCGCCATCGAGTGGCCAGACAGCAGTAGTATGGTCAGCAGTATCGCGGTACGGAGGTGAGAAGATGCCATGTTTTTTGCTCCAAGCAATGTGAGTGAGGTCGTTGGGAAACGAACGCTCTTTGAGACGCTACGAATCCGCCAGAGGGATAAAACTTTTTTTTTACCATTTTGGCAAGCGTCAATTTACAGCAGCGAGTGCCTTCATGAAGCGAGCACAGCGAAGGAGTGGGGTCGGCCCTTAATTGCTTGCAATGCGTGAGTTGCTTTGAACGGGTGACGCAAGCCTTGAGGTGGCGAGTAAGCCCTGTAACACTGTCACCTTTTGCGCTTTCCCACGGGACCGTGACAGGCCTAGCATCAGGGTCCCCTTGAAAATGGTTGTTGGCCCGTATGGCAGGGTTCAATGCCTCTGTTTTGGAGGCAATTGGCAATACACCGATTGTAGAACTCAATCGCTTTGGCGCTGAGGTCGGTCCCCTGTTGCTTGCGAAACTCGAGTTCACGAATCCTGGGGGCAGCATGAAAGATCGTGCCGCTCTCGGCATGATCGAATGGGCGGAGAGAGAACACCGGCTTGGCCCTGGCGCAGAAATTATTATCTCGACCTCGGGTAATCTGGGTATCGGTATGGCGATGACCTGCGCGGTAAAGGGGTATCAGCTGATTTGCCTGGTCGATCCCAAACTGAACCCCTCAACAGAGCGCAGTTTGGAGCTGCTTGGCGCAGAGCTGGTTAAGGTGGAGGAGCGCGATCACACTGGTGGTTACCACCTCACGCGGCTGAAAAGGCTTGAGGCGCTTCAAGCTGAGCGCCCCACCGCCATCTATCTTGATCAATATGACTCGCCGGCGGCCATTGAGGCGCACCGGACATCTACCGGTCGGGAAATTCTTGAGCAGACGGAGGGTCGGCTCGACGCCATGATTATGGTGGCGGGCACTGGCGGGAGCTCCATGGGTGTTGCTCGCTGGCTGAGGGAACATTCTCCCAATACGCGGATTTGGCTTGTAGATGAGGTGGGCTCTTTGGCGCTCCCGGGCAGCACAGAGCCCGAAGCGCGATTTCTCAATGGCATGGGGACCAGTCTCGAGCCTGCTAATTACGCGGGCGAATCCTTCCATGACTTCGTCGACGAGGTGGTCTATATCGAAGCTGGTGAGGCGATTACCGCTGCCATACAAATCGCTCGTAGCGAGGGTATTTTGATGGGCGGGTCCGGCGGCGCTGCCTGCCATGTGATGCGAGAGCAGGTCGCACCGCAGTTTGACAAAGATGCCCGCCTGTTGGCGCTCATTCCGGATCACGGGAGTCGTTATACTCAGACCCAGTTTGACGTGGAGTGGCTCGAAGCGATGGGCATCTCGGTACCGACACTGACACCGTGACAGCATCCTCGATCGATACGGGCACACTGTTTCTGAGTCAGCAGGATGTCATCAATGCGGGTGCGACCGATGTCGACTGGGTGGGCGCTGTGCTGGAGCAGGTGTTTGTGCTGCATGAGCAGCAGGCGTTTACCGCGCCGCCGAGCAGTTTTCTGAAGCGACCCGAGTGTCCTCATGTCGCAGATCGAATTATTGGTTTATCAGCTCATGTGGGAGCACCCTTCGACAGGGAAGGTATGAAGTGGATCGCCAGCTCCCACATCAATCCGGAGCACGGGCTTCCCCGCGCTAATGCGGTGATTGTGCTTAACGACCCGGTGCACCGGTTACCCATTGCGATCATGGAAGGCGCATTGATCAGCGCCATACGGACGGCTGTCGTGCAGGCACTGGCGGCGCGCTATCTCGCACGACCTGACGCTGAATCGATTGGATTAGTGGGCGCGGGCAGGATTGGCGCGCTGACGTTGTGGGCGCTGTCTAAGTGGTTTCCCGATATCCAGCGCTATCGCGCCTATGATCAAAGCGCCGCGCGTTTGACGGCGTTTGTCGAGCATATGGCGACGCTGGGCCTGACGGTAGAGGCGGTCTCGAGTTTTCAGGATGCGCTGGTAGATGCTGATATGGGTATTGTTGCGACCACTGAATCAGAGCCCTATGTCACCGCATCCGAGTTCAAGCGTGGCGCGTTGTTCATGAATGTGTCGCTGATGGATCCGACTTTCGATCTGGTCAGTGCAGCGGATAAAATTGTGGTGGATGACTGGCATCAGAGCGTGCACTCCGACCGGGTATTGGCACGCATGCACCGCGAGGGCCTCGTGACGCGAGAGAGCATTCACGGTGAGTTTGGTGCGGTGGTGTCGGGTTTAATACCCGGTCGCGAAGATCCTGACGAGCGTATTTTCTGGAACCCCTTTGGGCTGGCTATCGAGGATATCGCGGTGGCCTCCGCCGTCTATGATCAGGCTTTGGCAAGGGGCTTGGGCAAAACCCTGCAGCTTGTCGATCAGGAGTGGGACGTGTTGTTTTGACCGCCGAGGTCTTGGAGACGAGTCGTATCGAGTTTCTAGATGTTTTGCGCGGCGTTGCCTTGTTCGGTATTTTGTTCGTCAACGTGTTCAGTTTTGGGGCTGACTATCCCGCCTGGTCGGGGGTGGCCGATCAGTTGGCGTGGCAGGTCAAACACGTTTTTTTTGAAACCAAGTTTTGGACGCTCTACAGCCTGCTGTTTGGCATGGGGTTCTTTCTCCAAACTCAATC
>CALKEI010000093.1 GCA_938085095.1 uncultured Luminiphilus sp.
CCTTCATTTTCTTCATCATTTTCTGCATCTGCTTGTGTTGCTTTAACAGTCGATTCAGATCCTGAACCGCCGTGCCAGAGCCCAACGTAATGCGACGCTTTCGCGAGCCCGAAATCAGATCGGGATTGCGTCGCTCACGAGGTGTCATCGAATTAATCATGGCTTCCATTCGATCAAACTGCTTGGTATCGACGTTCTGGGCCGCCTGTGCCATTCCCCCCATGCCCGGCATTTTATCGAGCATGGCGCCCATGCCCCCGATATTTTTCATTTGCTGAAGCTGCTCGCGGAAATCCTCGAGATCGAACCGTCCGCCCTTCTGAACCTTATTCGCGAGCTTTTTGGCTTTCCCATGGTCGACCTTGCGCTCCACTTCTTCGATAAGGGACAGCATGTCCCCCATGCCCAGAATTCTGGAAGCCAAGCGATCGGGATGGAAAGGGTCAAGGGCGTCGGTCTTTTCACCCACACCAAGAAATTTGATTGGTCGGTCAGTAATGGTCCTCACAGACAGGGCAGCACCACCCCGTGTGTCCGCATCTACTTTGGTCAGAATAACCCCGGTTAAGGGGAGCGTTTTGCCAAATGCTTTAGCCGTGTTCGCCGCATCCTGACCCGTCATAGCGTCCACTACGAACAGGGTTTCAATCGGATTGACTGCTTCGTGAAGCGCCTTGATCTCGGCCATCATCTCCTCATCGATGGCAAGACGACCGGCCGTATCGACCAGCAGCACATCGGAGAAGGCCACCCGAGCATCGGCTAGGGCTCGTTGCACAATGTCGATCGGGGATTCCGCAGCATCGCTGGGTTCAAAACGGGCCCCCACCTCACCCGCCAGCGTCTCTAGCTGTGCAATGGCCGCTGGCCGGTATACGTCAGCGCTGACCACCGACACCTTTTTCTTCTCGCGCTCAATCAGGTACCGCGCAAGTTTGGCAACCGATGTGGTTTTACCCGCACCCTGCAGCCCCGCCACCATGACAACGGCAGGTGGCTGCGTCGCCAGATTGAGTCCCTCTGACTCGCCACCCATGACCGCCTGCAGCTCGGCCTGCACCACTTTCAAAAATGATTGCCCGGGCGTTAGGCTCTTACTGACCTCAACACCAACGGCCCGGTCTTTTACGCGGTCTGTGAACGTTTTCACGACCGGGAGTGCTACATCAGCTTCGAGCAGCGCCATGCGGACGTCGCGCAATGTATCCCGAATATTGTCCTCAGTAAGCTTTGATTTACCCGCGATGGCTTTCAGGCTGCTACTGAGACGGTCACTTAATGAATCAAACATGCTGTTAACTACCCGCGCAGGGATACCCTATCTTGTCCGGAACGGCGTAGTATAAGGATGCAATGAAAGAACCCCAAATCAACGATAACCGTCGGACCCGAGCCAGCCACGCGGAGACTCCATGGACAATGCCCCCAGCCTGCTGAGCGCTGGCCTTGCCATCCTGTCGGCGCTACTTTATCTGGTTGCCGTATGGCGGCAGGTTCTCAATCTCGAGACAGGTGAGGACCGTCAGCGACAGCAGATTGCGCTAGTAGGAGCGGCTGCACTTGCTGCCCACGCGCTCGCGGCCTACCTCCCCTCGCAGGCGGGAGAATCGAGCCTCGGATTTTATCGCGTGGCCTCGCTGATGTTTCTCAGCATGGGTGTAATCAGCCTTATAGCGCTGGTTGTGCGCCCCCTCCATACCCTGCTGATTGTGCTATTTCCGCTCGCGGCACTCTCTATTCTGGTTGCGACGTTCGCGCCGGATACCAGCAGACCAATGAGTGATCTGCCCGCGGGCATCCTCTCCCATGTGTCGGCATCTATTGTGAGCTTTGCTGTGCTGGCTCTCGCAGTGCTACAGGGCATGCTGGTGACCGTTCAATCACGGCAATTGAGACAGCATCGCAACCGCGGGGTCATTCGCAAGTTGCCGCCACTGGAAGCCGCCTCAGCTTTATTCTATGAACTCACCGGCGCGGGCTTTCTCATTCTGACCGTGGCGATTGGCACGGGCGTCGTGTTTGTCGATGATCTGTTCAGCCAGCAGTTGGTGCACAAAACCGTATTGACCCTGCTCGCCTGGTGTCTCTATAGCGTGCTGTTGGTGCAATACTTTCGGCGAGGATGGCGGGTACAGTCTGCCATCACTGTTAACCTCATTGCTTTCGGTTGCGTCGTGCTGGGCTTTTTCGGCTCAAAACTGGTGCTGGAACTGCTTCTGCCGCTCACTCAATGAGCACTCCCAGACCCGCATCTGACCACGAAATTGCAGGGTTGTGTCCACCCGTATTTTTCTCCACCATCTCACTTCCACACTTATAGAGGCGTGAGCCACTCTTGAACGAGACATCGCTGGGTCTGCTCTTTGCAGCACTGGCACTTTTGATTCTGGTCTCTGCTTTTTTCTCTAGCTCAGAGACCAGCATGATGTCGCTGAATCGTTATCGGCTGAAGCATCTGAAGGGCACTGGCCATCGGGGCGCGCGGCGCGCTATCCGATTATTACAGCGGCCCGATCGGCTGATTGGACTGATTCTAATCGGCAATAACCTCGTCAATATTCTGGCATCCGCGATTGCAACGGTGATCGCTATTCGGCTGTTTGGCGATGCGGGGATCGCAATTGCCACACTGACACTGACACTGGTCATTCTGATTTTTGCCGAGATCACGCCCAAAACAATCGCCGCACTCCACCCGGAACGAGTGGCCTTTCCCGCAAGTGCCGTGCTGGTTCCGCTGCAAAAATTGTTGATGCCACTGGTTCTTGCCATGAACTGGCTAACCAATGGCATTCTGAAGCTGATGGGCTTCTCCCCCGATGAGGCTGGCGATGACGCAGTGTCACAAGAGGAGTTGCGCACGATCGTGACCGAATCCGCGTCAATGATTCCCAGCCGCCACCGCAGGATGCTGGTCAATATTCTCGATCTTGAACAAATGACGGTGAACGACATCATGGCGCCGCGCAACGAAATCTATGGGATCGATATTGAAGCACCCGACGAGGCCATCATGCGCCAGCTAAAAAGCAGCGCCCATACGCGATTGCCGATTTACGGTGATGACATCAATCAGATTGAAGGCGTGTTTCACATGCGTAATCTGAGCCGCGTGCTCGATGCAGGTCGTTTGAACCGACAGGCGCTGAGAGAAGAGGCCGAGGCACCCTATTTCATCCCGGAAAACACGCCGCTTAACACGCAGCTACTGCACTTTCAGCGACAGAAAAAACGCCTTGGAATGGTGGTCGACGAATATGGTGACATTCTTGGATTAGTCGCTCTGGAGGACATCCTCGAGGAAATCGTGGGTGAGTTCACCTCAAACCTTGTTGAGGAAAATGAGGAGATCACTCGGCACCCCGACGGGAGCACCACGTGCTCAGGCACGGTTAGTATTCGCGACCTCAACCGGCAGCGAAAATGGGATCTGCCAACCGATGGACCGAAAACGTTGAGCGGGCTGGCACTCGAGGCTTTGGAGGCCTTTCCCAATGCACGCACTTCGGTTCGCATTGAGGGCTATCAGCTGGACATTGAGGAGATCGGCAAAACGCATATCAGTCGGGTACGGGTTTGGCGATTAGAAAGTGATGAAACGTCGGCTGCGCAGGCGGAATAGGTATTCTGGGGAATGTACCTTCGGTTAACGCTTCGTGACTCTCTCACCGACCGCCACCAGAATCTCCCGCTTACGCTCATCACTGGCAGAAAACCACTCGATGATCTCGTTGGCGGTGCGCTGGCAACCAATGCAAACGTCCTGACCGTCTAGCGAGCAGACCTCGATACACGGTGATTTGACCGGCGGCGTGACGTCAGTCATGTCGAAGTCTCCCTGCCTTGGCGCGTATAAAACTCCTCTGCAAACGTGACGAGCTCCCCTGCTTCGATGGCGGCCCGAATAGCCGCCATGTGTCGCTGGTAAAAACGCAGGTTGTGGATTGTCGCTAATTGTGACCCCAATATTTCATTGCACTTATCGAGGTGCGCAAGATACGCCCGAGAAAAATTCGAACAGGTGTAGCAGTCACACTGCGCATCAACCGGCTCGGTACTGCTTTTATGCTTGGCATTGCGGAGCTTCAGCACGCCGGTGCTCGTAAACAAATGCCCGTTGCGAGCGTTGCGAGTTGGCATGACACAGTCGAACATATCGACACCGCGCAGCACGCCTTCAAGCAGATCAGCAGGAGTACCCACTCCCATCAGGTAACGGGGACTCTCCGCGGGTAGCAGACCAGCCAACGCATCGAGGACGGTGATCATTTCGCCTTTAGGTTCACCCACCGATAGCCCACCGATCGCATAACCGTTAAAGCCGATATTCATCAGGCCATCCAAAGAACGTTTTCTGAGCTCTGGATACATACCACCCTGAACAATGCCAAACAATGCGGCCGGATTATCACCATGAGCACGCCGGCTGCGTTCAGCCCATCTGAGCGACAGCTGCATGGAGCGATCTGCGTCGACCTCGGTGGCAGGATAGGGTGTGCACTCGTCAAAGATCATGACAATGTCGCTGCCGAGCTCCCGCTGGATGCGCATAGATGTCTCAGGGTCCAAAAATACCTTGTCGCCATTGACAGGAGACTTGAAGGCGACGCCGTCCTCAGTGACTTTGCGGAGATCATCCAGACTGAATACCTGAAAGCCGCCCGAGTCAGTCAGGATGGGACCCTCCCAGCCCATGAAATCATGTAAATCACCGTGGGCACGGATCACATCGGTACCAGGACGAAGCCAAAGATGAAAAGTATTGCCGAGAATGATCTCCGCACCGATTGCCGAAATATCGCGCGGCAGCATGCCCTTGACCGTTCCATAAGTGCCAACCGGCATAAATGCCGGCGTCTGCACACTGCCTCTGGAAAAGGTCAGCTGGCCTCGTCGGGCGTGGCCGTCCCGATGCGACACGTGGAAGTCCACTACACCACCTCTTCTTTAGTTAGGAACATCGCATCCCCATAGCTGAAAAAGCGGTAACGGTTCTCGATCGCCGCACGATAGGCGCGGCGGATGGTGTCGACGCCTGCAAATGCTGAGACCAACATAATCAGTGTCGATTCAGGTAAGTGAAAGTTGGTCACCATTGCGTCGACAACATGAAAGCGGCAGCCCGGGTACAGAAAGATATCGGTATCGCCACTATAAGGTGCCAGCGGACCGCCTTCACCTTTCTGTGCGGCGGCGCTCTCCAGAGACCGCACTGCGGTCGTCCCGACAGCAACCACCCTGCCGCCTCTCGCCCGGCATGCCGCGACGGCCTCGCAACAGGCCTGACCCACCTCAACGTACTCGCTGTGCATGGTGTGATCTGCAATATTGTCAACACGGACTGGCTGAAACGTTCCCGCACCCACGTGCAGCGTCACTTCAGTTTTAGCAATGCCGGCCAGGTCTAACTGGTCCAATACTGTTTGATCAAAATGCAAACCCGCTGTCGGAGCAGCAACTGCGCCTTCACGGCGACCATACAGTGTCTGGTAACGATCGCGATCCGCCGGGGTGTCCGCCCGCTCAATGTAGGGAGGCAGAGGCATATGGCCGAAGCGCCGCATCATCTCTTTGAGTGTTCCCGCTTCGGGCGCCAGAGTAAACAGTGCGCCCTTTCTTCCTGTCACTCTGACGGTAAGCTCTGAGACATCACTCTCGGGGTCTGCTGTAATCAGCAGTAACGACCCTTCACGAGGGCTCTTGCTTGCGCGCACGTGCGCTAGCGCCGTGCCGTCGGCCGACATGCGCTCGATCAACAATTCGACCCGCCCCCCTGTCTGCTTTTGGGCATAGAGCCTCGCAGGGAGCACCCGGGTGTTATTAAACACAAGCAGGTCATCCGGGGTTAGGAGTTGTGGCAAATCCCTGAAGGTCAAATGGC
>CALKEI010000094.1 GCA_938085095.1 uncultured Luminiphilus sp.
GGGTGGTGTTGGGACCACCGACGTCTTTGACGCCGCGTGCGTCACCCAGGAACTGGTGATGTCGCGAGCTAAGCGCTTACCTGGGGTGAGGATGGGATGCCCTGATTCTAAAAAGGGCAAAAACAGGGAAAGATCGACAGCCGCTCGCATACCACGCAGTATCCCATGCCGACTCGGGCGTCGAAAACCCACCAAGACAGGCCGTTCGTCGCGTGCCCTGCAAATTACCGGGTCGCTACCGCCCGATACGCATGAGCTGATTTCGCCCGAACGAGCCTGTACACTCGCGGCTGCTCTACTATCCAGCTACTCGGACTGCAGGTCCTGACGAGGAAATCAGAGGTGTCAAAGCCGCGAATACACAATGTGAACGTCGCCGATCAGCGTGTGCTGATGTCGCCCGCCGAGCTCCGTGAACAGGTTCATATCTCAGCGTCATTATTTGAATTCGTCGCTGAGTCCCGAGCCACGATTGAACGCATCATCGACCGAAAAGATCATCGACTGGTTGTGGTGGTTGGGCCCTGCTCAATTCATGACGTCGCTGCGGCAATCGACTATGCCAAACGACTTAAAACCCTCGCGGATAAAGTCAGTGACAGCTTGTACCTGGTGATGCGCGTCTACTTCGAGAAACCGCGGACCACAGTTGGCTGGAAGGGGTTGATTAATGACCCGATGCTCGATGACTCATTTGAGGTCGAGAGCGGCTTACGCATTGGGCGCGAGCTCTTGAGAGACATTCTCGACATTGGGCTCCCCACGGCAACCGAAGCGCTAGACCCCATTACACCGCAATATCTTCAGGACCTGATCAGCTGGTCCGCTATCGGGGCGAGAACGACTGAGTCGCAGACCCACCGAGAGATGGCCAGCGGCCTGTCTTCGTCCGTTGGCTTTAAAAATGGTACCGATGGCGGCCTAGAGGTGGCTATTAATGCGCTGCAATCAGTCGCAAACCCTCACCGCTTTCTGGGTATTAATTCCGAGGGCAAAGTGTCTGTGTTTGAAACCACCGGCAATAGCTACGGGCATGTCGTGTTGAGGGGCGGCAGCAACGGGCCTAATTACACGCAGGAACACATCGCGCACTGTGAGGCGGCACTCGAGCAAGCAGATTTGAATGCCACTATCATGGTCGATTGCAGTCACGCCAACTCAGACAAAAACCCTGAGCTTCAGCCCGCTGTCGCAAAAAACGTCGTACAGCAAATTATCGACGGCAATACTTCAATCATCGGCTTGATGTTGGAGAGCAATCTCGAGGCGGGTAATCAGAAAATTCCTGCAGACTTATCGCAACTGCGGTACGGCGTCTCTGTCACCGATGGCTGTATTGACTGGGAGACCACTGAAGCCCTACTCACGGAGATCGCCGCAGAAGTGACGCCTGCCTTGAAAGCCCGAGGGCCTCAGTAGTAGGCCTGGCTCCGGTCAGTGTGGTCGGTATTGTCACGCACACCCGCCAGCTGCGGGATTTGTTCCAGTAACGTCTTTTCCACACCGCCCTTAAGGGTCATATCGACCGCACTACAGCCCTGGCATCCGCCCCCGAACTGAAGCACTGCAAACTGGTCTTCCGTGACCTCCACCAGCGAGACTTCACCGCCGTGCGCTGCAAGAGAAGGGTTAACCTCGTTGTACAACACATAATTAATACGATCCTCGATCGGGCTGTCGTCTGAGACACGAGGCATTTTCGCATTCGGCGCTTTGATGGTGAGCTGCCCACCCATTCTGTCAGACGAGTAGTCCACCAGCGCATCTTCCAGAAACGGAATACTTCTGGCTTGGAACCATGCGGTGAAGTGATCGTAGACCTGCTCGACGTCGCCCTCTTCCATGTCGCCTTCGCGACAATATGCGATGCAGGTCTCAGCCCGCGGCGTACCCGGCTCGTTAATAAACACGCGCACACCAAGCGCGTCTTCTTGCTTGGAGAGCAACTCCGCCAAATATTCCTGTGCTGATTCCGTAATGGTGATCATGCTGTGTTTGCCCAATTAATACCCTAGTAGAATAGTCGGATAATACCCTGATCGCCAAGACCCTGCCAATGAAGACGATTGAATGGCTTCAGTCCGAGCATTCCCGCTGGCCGCCCTATCGGCGGCCGTCAAGAGTGCCTACACTCTTGGGGTTTTCTGAATCGTGAGCGTACAGCGTGAGTGATGATCGCCAATCGGAGTCGGCACCTGCTGCAGACTCGCCCCAAGTCGAATTAAGCTGGTTACAAGTCATCTGCTCCACTTTTGCGGCAGGAATGGGTATACAAAGTCGAGCCAATCGCGAGCGAGACTTTGAGAAGGGATCGGCAGGCCGCTTCGTGGTAGCGGGATTAGTGCTGACGGCGCTGCTGGTCGCGACGCTGTTCGTTATCGTGAGAATGGCTCTACCGTGATATGTCAGTCTGAACTAGCGCGCTTGGTATGCGACATTGAGGCGGCGCTCCCGAGAGTGCATCGGTTTGCGTCGCCCACGCCACTGCTCCGTCTGCCGGAGCTGGATGCGCTGGTTCAGGGTGAGGTGCTGCTTAAAGCGGAGTGTTTCCATGCGACCGGATCTTTCAAAATCCGAGGCGCCCTCAACGCTATGACCCTGCTCCGCAATGAGCAACAGGCGGATTACGCTATCGCTTTTTCCTCTGGAAATCATGGCATCGGCGTGGCCTATGCCGGCAAGTGCCTTGGTATGCGCGTCACGATTGTCGTACCGCGGGATGCTCCTGAAGCCAAAATTAATCGCATTAATGCATTGGGCGCAGAGATCGTTTTTTACAATCGGCAACACGAGGACCGCGAGCAGGTCGCGCGGGCTCTGATGGCCGATCGCGCCGCACCGCTCATTCAGCCCTACGACGACTGGCACACTATTGCGGGCCAGGGCAGCTGTGGCGCAGAAGTCGTCCAACAGATTGGGCGTCCGATGGACGCCGCGATAATTTGCGCAGGTGGCGGCGGTCTCTCGGCGGGGATCGGTACGTATCTGAGATCTCAAAGTCGGCAAACCTGCATCTTTACGGCCGAGCCTGAGGGGTGGGATGACCACCGTCTGTCGTTACAGCAAGGCCATCGACTCCGCGCGCCTGCGACGGGGTCGGAATGGTGCGACGGACTGCTCGCCCCTACCCCTGGAGAACTCACGTTTAGCATTAATCAAGCGAATGGTACTGAAGGCCTTTGTGCCTCAGACTCGGCCATTTTTCGAGCGATGCGACTGGCGTGGTGTGGGTTAGGGTTGCGACTCGAACCGAGCGGAGCAGTCGCACTGGCCTGCCTGCTATCCGGGCCCCAGCGGTTCAGGGGGAAGCGGGTTTTAGTCACGCTTACCGGCGGAAATGTTGACGAGCACCGATTCAAGACGGCGCTGGCGTTAGCTGGGGAAGCTACTCAGCCAGATCATTAGCGTGACCAGTGCAACGCTAATCAAAGCGGTAGCGGCGATAGCGTCGGCGACACCGTCTTCTAAATTACTTTTAGACATCACATTCTCTTTGGGGCGCGTAACAGACGCGCCCAGCGGCTACGGGGCAGATTTGACCCTTTACAGGCGGCGGAATTGTAACGGTTTAGGGGATCATTTCACTACTTCTTTTCATTTCAGCGATCACAAACGCTCTGACCCGACGCGGGTGTGTGCCAAAATACCCCACGGTTCGGCTCCTCCTGCTGGTTGAAGCGGCGCTGAGAGCTCCACCGGCACCTCACTCGAGATGGGTCAGTTCATGGAAACAGGGATTACATTTACCTTCGCCGCCATTTTTCTGGGCGCAGCCATACTGTCCTCAGCGGCACTCTACGCTCGCCAGCCGATCATCATCGCCTATATCGCGCTGGGTATTGCGCTCGGGCCTTTTGGGCTGGGTGTGGTGTCCGATATGGAGCTGGTTTCCGGAGCGGGCCACGTTGGCATCATCTTGCTTCTATTCTTGCTGGGGCTGGATATGAAGCCGATCGCCCTATGGAACAGCCTGAGACAATCCACGCTGGTGGCCCTCCTGAGCGCCGTGATCTTCGCCGCAACAGGCTATGGATTGAGCCGTCTATTCGGTTTTGTCGGAATGGATGCAGTGCTGATCAGCGCTGCCCTCGTGTTCTCCTCAACCATCATTGGCATCAAGCTGCTGCCTACCACTGTGCTGCATCACCGGCATTTAGGAGAAATGATGATCGCGTTGCTGCTGTTTCAGGATCTGCTCGCCATCATTGTGTTAGTGATGATGGAGAGTGCGGGTATCGGAGACCTGACCTGGAGTGCGCTGCTAAAGCCGCTGCTAACACTACCTCTGCTGGGGCTGGTCAGCTGGCTTAG
>CALKEI010000095.1 GCA_938085095.1 uncultured Luminiphilus sp.
GCGTCGTCCTTTCGACGCAGCTCTCGCACCAGGCCGTAACCCGCAAGCCCCGACCCAATCACCACAACAGATCGCGCGCTGACGCTGTCTTCGGACGCCGCCTCGGCAGATGCGTCGGTGTCACTTTCGTCATCAGAGCCGGGAATAAGTTCGAAGTCGTCCTTACCCACGCCACAATCAGGGCAGGTCCAATCCTCCGGCACATCCTCCCACTTGGTACCGGGGGCAATACCGTCATCAGGCCAACCTTCTTTCTCATCGTAAATCAGTCCGCAGACGATGCATTCCCAACGGGCCATGGGCGTTAATCCTCTCTATTTAAAAAACGAAGCAGCGTGTCGGCGCGCAGAGTGCCAGCATTGGGCGCGGCTGTCACGGGATGTGAACTCAATTGCGCGACTACGTTGCCCGCTGATCAACTCAAAAAAGGCGGTCAGCGTTATACCGCCGCGGCAAGATGCGTCGCCTGATTAATCGCGGTTTTAGCGTCAAGCTCAACCGCCTCGAAAGCACCGCCCACAAGATCCACCGACAAACCTTTCGCCTCCAGAGCGTCGTACAGGCTGCGCTCGGGCTCCTGACCCGCGCACAGAATGACCGTGTCGACCTCGAAGGTTTTCGGTTGTCCGCCCACCAACACGTGCAAGCCGTCGTCATCGATACGTACGTATTCCACCGCGTTCACCATGTTGACGCCGCGCCGATTCAACAGGAGGCGCTTGGTCCAGCCTGTGGTTTTACCGAGGCCACGTCCCACCGGGGTATCTTTGCGCTGCATTAACCACACCTCTCGGTCCGCCTTATTGACAACGGGCTCAACGCCCGTCACACCGCCGCGGGGATGATTGTCAAAATCGACCCCCCACTCCCGGGCGAACAGATTAATATCGAGCGCAGAGCTGGTTCCTTCGTGAGTAATCAACTCTGTCACGTCGAATCCGATGCCGCCGGCGCCAATCACGGCGACCGTTTTACCGATGGGCTTGTTACCCTTGATCGCGTCGATATACCCCACCACTTTGTCGTGCTCAATGCCGGGAATTTGCGGCACCCTCGGACTGATACCCGTCGCAACTACTACATGGTCAAAGCCTGCTTCACTCAATTGATCTGCATCGACCCGTTGCCCCAGCTTCACCGTGACGTCATATTTCTCGAGCATCGCGCGGTAGTAGCGCAGCGTTTCATGGAATTCCTCTTTACCTGGCACTTGTTTGGCCAGATTGAACTGCCCACCCACTTCATCGGCCGCGTCATAGAGCGTCACGGCATGACCGCGTTCAGCAGCCACGGTCGCGTACGCCAGCCCTGCGGGCCCGGCACCGACCACTGCAATGTTTTTGGTCATGGCAGCCGGTCCCCACTTAAGCTGTGTCTCGTGACAAGCTCGCGGGTTAACGAGGCAAGACGTGGTTTTCATCGCAAACGTATGGTCGAGGCACGCTTGATTACAAGCGATACAGGTATTGATCTCGTGCTCGCGACCCTCCGCCGCTTTTTTCATCAACTCGGCATCGGCGAGCATCGGCCGCGCCATTGACACCAGATCTGCGTCGCCATCGACCAGCACCGCCTCGGCGACATCCGGCATGTTGATTCGATTCGATGTAATGACCGGTATTGAAACCTCGTCACGAACCCGCTTGGTCACCCCGGTGAAGGCGCGCCGAGGCACCATGGTCGCAATTGTCGGCACCTGCGATTCGTGCCAAGTGAAATGGGTCGAAATCATCGATGCACCCGCGGCCTCAACGGCTTTGGATAACAGGGCAATCTCATCCCAACTCATTCCACCTTGGAGCATATCCATCGCCGCAATGCGGAAAATGACAATGCAGTCTGGACCCACCGTCTCGCGGACTCGACGGACCACCTCAATCGGAAAGCGCATCCGGTTTTCATAGCTGCCCCCCCATTGATCAGTGCGTTGATTCGTTTTTTCTACGAGAAAGGTAGAGAGTAAATAACCCGCCGAACCGATGATCTCAACGCCGTCGTACCCCGCCTGCAAGGCGAGCTTTGCACAATGTGCATGATCAGCGATTTGCTTCTCGATACCCGCTTCATCGAGCTCGTTGGGCGAGAAGGCTCCGATCCTTGAACGCACGGGTGATGGCGCTACCGCGCCTTCGTTATAGGCCAAAGCCCCCATATGCAGAATCTGCAGACAGATTTTGCATTCGGGTGCGGCATTGTGAACCGCATCGGTGACAATGCGATGCCCTGCCGCCTCCTCTTCGGTGTTCAATTTGGAGGCGGCAGCTAAGGGCTTGCCATCCTCGCCCTTCAGGACCAGCCCACCTTCTTCATTAGGTGAGATGCCCCCTGTGATAATCATGCCTACACCACCCGCCGCGCGCTCTGCATAGAACGCTGCCATCCGCTCAAACCCATCGGGTTGCTCCTCGAGCCCTGTGTGCATCGAGCCCATGATGCAGCGATTGCGCAATTGTGTGTGACCAAGATCGAGCGGGGAGAACAACTTGGGGTACTGTGTGTGCCCGGGCAAATCGACTTTGGCGTTCATAACATCATCTCAATTCTGTGTGGGTATAAGGGCGGGCACGATAACGTACCCCGCTCGGGGATAACAGCGCCCCGCTTCGCTCCTCTACAGGTGGATCAGGACAAAATCTGAACCCGGAGCACGTGCTTGATACGCAAAGTTGCCGTGAACGTCTTACTCCAGCCTGGCGCCTCCTCATTCCAAAACATCGCTCGATGCCGCCTAAATGAGCGTCGTGCACTGTCAAAGTCAGGATGAGGCAATGCCTGCCGGTGAGGGCGCTCGGCACTTTGTTTCGCTGTGTAAAGTTATGTATAGATTATTAGACACAAATGCAGTACACCTGTTGCTACAAGGGGGCAGTATTGGCTTAGGAAAGTGGCTAGAACCGCGTTACTGACAATTGGACGATTTCCCACAGCGCTGACGCTGGCGCGGGCGCTTCATCGCCATGGCGTTCGCGTTATTGTGGCAGACCCGCTCAAGCGCCAGCTGGGATCGGTGAGTCGAGCCGTCGCCAAGAATTATTGCGTCACGGCGCCCAACATGGACCTCCACGCCTGGGAACAGGACATTCTCGATATTATCGAACGGGAGAAAGTGACGGATCTTATTCCCGGCTCCGAAGAGGTGTGTCACGTCGCAAATCTTGTGCCGCGCTTACCCCAGTCTGTGCGCTATCAGGGGCCTTCGGCCGACTGGATAGCACAGTGGCATGACAAGTTGCGTTTTGTGGAACACGCCATCAGCCGGGGTGTCACTGCGCCTTCCGTCTACACCACTGCTGACCCCGAAGCGAGAGCGCTGATTCGCCAGACTGAATGCGTGGTCAAACCACGGCGCGGCTGCTCCGGCACCGCCGTTTCGTTCATTGCGCAAGGCAGCACCGTTCCCCCGTCGTCCCCCGACATGCTGCTGCAGCGAAAGGTTGAGGGCAATCACCTGTACACGCTGAGCTGGGTCGATAACGGTGAGGTGAAGACCACCGCCAGCTACCGTGGCAGCACCCACAGCGGTACGGTGGCGGTGGGATTTCAAAGCGCACCGACGCCGTTTTCAGTGAAGCAGTGGATCGAGCAATTTCTCACCGACACTAACGTGACGGGGTTTATCAGCTTCGACTTTATCCTTGACCGCAGCGGCATACCCTGGGGGATCGAATGCAACCCGCGTCTGAGTAGCGGCGTACATTTTATCGACGAAGCGTGGCTCGGCGCTGCGGTGATGGGCGAGGCAACCGGTCCCGCGCCCATTAGCCCCGCAGGCAAGCGAGCGCAGTGGAGCTATTCCACATTGACCGAGGCCTATAAATATTTGCTGCGACTTCAGATCCCCGAGCTGGTCCGCTGCGGACGAGATCTGCTGGTATCACGCGATGCCGTCTGGTCTTGGCGCGACCCCCTGCCCTTTTTGTTAATGACACCACTGTGCTGGGAATTCATCTGGCGCTCCATCACCGAACGCATGCCCATTGGCGATGCCAGCCAGTGCGACATTGCCTGGCATTGGTTTAGACCCAATGACTCGGCTCACGCCGTCGCTATGCAGCGGGGTGACGAACGTGAAGCATGACCTGATCTGCCGGGCGGGTCGTCATTCGCGCCGCAGGCCGAACGGTCTGACCGGGACTGAGCAGCCAGTCAAACTGACGCACCAGTTCAGCCAGAATCAGTACGCTTTCGGTTTGCGCAAAGCCCGCTCCAACACACGTGTGCGGCCCTTGACCGAAAGGAATATAGGCGCCCTGCACCAGAGCATCCTCGTTTTCCGGCAGGAAACGCTCGGGCCTGAAGGCATGGGGGTCAGACCACCACTTACCGTTACGGTGCAAGGTCCACGGCGCAATCATGACCAGCGCGCCTTTGCGCAAGCGGCGACCAGCTACCGTAGCCTCGCGCAAAGCGACCCGCGGCATAAACGTAATCGGCGGATAAAGGCGCAGCGTCTCCTTGAAAAAGGCCTTGGTGAGCGGCAGTTGCCGAGTGTGCTCGAAGGTCACCGGCCCATCACCGACCACGGCAGCAATTTCACTGCGGAGGTGCGTCAGCCACTGAGGTTGATCCGCAAGGATATAAAATGCCCAGGTCAGTGCACTGGCCGTGGTTTCGTGACCGGCGAGAAAAAATACGCCCAACTGATCAATCAGCTCTTCGCGAGAGAACGGCTCTCCCGTCTCTTGATCTCGCGCCGAAATCACGCTGCTGGCGATATCGTCGAACGCCTCGGGATCTTCGAGGTGGGAATCTACCAATGTACCCAGATGACGTCGGATGCGTTCGCAGGCGGCCAACACTTCAGGGGGCTGAGGAATATCACTCCAGGCCGGCTTGAAGATCAGCCGCATTACATCCACCTGCACTGCGGAACGCTCAAACAGCGTAAAATCTTCGAAGACATCGACCGCCACACCGGATTGCAGAGGGGTCGAAAATACGGTGCGGCAGATGATATCGGCGGTCAGGTGACTCATTGCAAGATCGAGAGAAAACGCCTCTTCGGCATCCGCCTTTTCGCGCAGGATCGTGAGGTGGTCGTCGACCGCCGCCTTCATCGCTCCGAAGGCGTGGCTGATGCGCATGTGCGAAAAAGCGGGATCAATCATCGCCCGCTGACGCTTCCAACGCTCACCGTCAGTGACAAAGATGCTATCGCCGATAAGATGCTCCAGAGCACTGACCATCAGGTCACTTTTGGGAAAGACACCTTCGGCATCGCGCATGATCTCGCGCACGGCCTCGGGCTGATTAAAGAGCACAGTCGAGCGCCGAGAGTAGCCGAGATTACCCACGTCAAAGTGATACGCCGCCGCCGGCAGCAGCTCAAGCAAATTACCGTCGCCCTTCCACATTACCCGCGCCAGCGCGACAACCGACCAGAGCGAGAGCGGCTTGGGTGGAATATAAAGATCCGTCGCGGTCATCTCA
>CALKEI010000096.1 GCA_938085095.1 uncultured Luminiphilus sp.
AGCTCCGCCAAACGATGGTTGCTATTCGACCGGTTGCCGGACCATCGCGGCGATGTGAAAAAAAATGCTCGGGGTCGCCATAGGTGCAGCGATCACCCCCCAAGATCACCGAAATACCGGCTCGGCGAAGCTTCAGGCGCGCTAACAAAGCCAAATCGGCCATCCAGTGTCCGTCAGACTGCACCGAGGGTGTGAAGCAGACCCTACTGGCCTCCCCAAGCACGTTCTCGAATGCCGCTTTCACTTCCGGACCTACCTCATAAGCGGCGGCGCTGATTGTCGGGCCCAACCATGCGACCACAGAGGCGCCACGAACGGGCATCGCCGACAACAAGGACTCCAACACCCCCGCGGCAAGCCCCCGCCACCCGGCGTGGGCGATGCCCACACACCGGGCATCCTCGGTTGCCAGTACGACGGGCAAACAGTCTGCCGTTAACAGAGCCAGAGGTCGGTGACGCTCCATCGTCCACTGACCATCAGCTTCGGGTACCAATCCATCCGTTGCCTCGACCACATGCGTGCCGTGCACCTGCCTGAGCCAGTTAATCGCACCCCCTGAGATCGCCCCCCCGACCCGGTGCCGGTTCTCCAGCACATGGTGCGCTCTGTCTCCAACATGATCGCCAAGATTCAAGGTATCGTAAGGCGGCCGGCTGACACCCCCCAGCCGCGTTGTGACCCTCATCTCTACGCCGTCGATACCTATCTGCGGTGTTAACAGCGGCAGAGACGGCATCAGGCCGGATCCTCCTCGGAGAAGCAGTGAATTAGCTCGGTCAAGTCGGCCGGCAGCGGCGCAGAGAATGTCATCGTCTCGTCTGCTTCGGGATGCCTAAATGCCAGCTCGCGGGCGTGCAGCGCCTGGCGGTTGAACGCACTGAGTGCCTGCAACAAACGTGGACTGGCCCCTGCCGGTCGGGTCGCCCGACCTCCATACACGGGATCACCGACCAAGGGGTGTTTGCGCCACGCCAAATGCACTCGAATCTGATGAGTTCGGCCCGATTCCAGACTGACATCAAGGAGGGTATGCGTCCCAAAACGCTGAGCGATGCGGTAGTGAGTCACAGCGGGTTTACCGTCGGGCACCACGGCCATTTTGGTGCGCGAGGTGGGATGACGGCCAATCGGCCCCTCGATGGTACCGCCCCCAGAGAAAGTGCCCCGGCATACCGCACTGTACAGGCGACTCACCGACCGATCCGCCAGCTGTGCGACCAGGGATTTGTGCGCCAGCGGCGATCTCGCCGCCAGCATAATGCCCGAGGTCTCTTTATCGAGGCGATGCACGATACCGCCCCGGGGCAAAGCGGCCATCTCCGGCGCATGGGCTAGTAATCGATTGACCAGGGTCCCGCTATGGTGACCCGCGGCCGGGTGCACGACGAGTCCAGCGGGTTTATTGAGCACCAACACATGCTCATCCTCATAAATGATATCGAGGGGCAAGTGCTCCGGGCTCCACTCCACGCGATCTTCATACTCGGGTATCAGCAGCAAGTGGTCGTCAACAGCCACTTTGTCACGAGGCTTTGCGTTTTGGTCATTGCGCCGCAAACGGCCGGCTTTAATCCACTCGGCCAGACGACTGCGTGAGAAATCAGGAAACAGTGCCGCCGCCGCGGCATCCAGCCGCGCGCCGTGCAATGTGTCGGGAACCCGGGCAGATACCGGGTCTCCACCGGCTAAAACTTCGTCATCCAAGCGCTGTGACTCCCGTGCCGTTGCGTTTACACTACGGGGCCAGAATGTACCACGGTGGACGACTGGTCTTGGCCTCTCGCAAATTCTTTACCAGCACGCTGTTGCTGGCCCTGTTGACGGTGTGCTCGGGTTGCTCATGGTTTGGGGGTGACGATGATGACCTGGTCGCCGATTCCGGTGAGCAGCAACTTTACCGTGAGTCACAACGCCACCTGAAAAATGAAAACTTTGGGCTGGCCGTGCGTAGCCTGCAGATGCTGGAGAGCCGGTATCCGTTTGGAAGCTATGCGGAACAAGCGCAGCTGGAACTCATTTACGCCCACTACGGCGCCTACGAGTTTGAGGCCGCTACAGAGGCTGCAGATCGCTTTATTCGGCTTCACCCACGCCACCCCAGCGTCGACTATGCGTTTTATATGAAAGGCTTGGCAGCCTACGACATCGAACCCGGCTTTTTCTCGCGGTTTATTCCCTCCGACGATACCAAGCGTGACGTCAGTCACATCCAGGTCGCCTTTGCGGAATTTGCCCAATTGCTGGCCCGATACCCAGACAGTGCCTACGCCCCTGACGCCCGGCAACGGATGGTGCACATGCGCAATATGCTCGCGCGTCACGAGATCCACGTTGCGAACTACTACTTCCGGCGGGGTGCCTACATGGCCGCCCTGAATCGGGGCAAGTACGTGGTCGAACACATGCAGCAAACGCCCAGCGTCGCGGATGGTCTCGCAATCATGGCTCAGGCTTATCTGCTACTCGGACTCAACGATTTGGCCGACGACTCGATAGACGTTCTCTGCGAGAACTTCCCGGACCATCCCAATCTCGCGTCAGGCTGTACCTTTGACAGCGTGTATACGACGGAGGGCCTGCAACGCTCCTGGGTGAATCAGGCAACACTGGGGTTGTTTGATCCCCCCAAACCGCCACAATTTAATTACCGTCCCAAGTCCTGATCAAACGTCATGCGATGACCGCCAGGCCCAGGTAATGGGGTAACGGCGATCGCGGCCAAAGGCTCGACGTGAAATCCTGACCCCCACCGGGGCCTGTCGGCGCTTGTATTCATTGAGATCAACGAGCCTCACTACCCGCTCAACGTCTTCTTCCGAGAATCCCGCGGCTACCATCTCTTGCTGCGAGGCATCCTGCTCGACGTAGCGCTCGATAATCTGGTCTAACACATCGTAGGGCGGAAGACTGTCCTCGTCTTTTTGATCCGGTGCCAGTTCCGCTGAAGGCGGTCGAGTGATCACGCGCTCGGGAATGCAGGGCCCTAGAGTGTTGCGGTACCGCGCCAGCGCATAAACGAGCATCTTCGGGCAGTCTTTCAACACATCAAACCCACCGGCCATATCGCCGTAGAGCGTGGAGTAGCCCACCGCCAACTCACTTTTGTTGCCGGTGGTCAGCACCAGCAGATTCTTCTTATTGGAAATCGACATTAGCAGTACACCTCGACATCGGGCCTGCAAATTTTCCTCGGTGATATTGGCCGGCAGACCCGAGAATTCGTCCGAAAGCGCCGCCATGAATCCCTCGTACAGGGGCTCAATCGATATATTACTGAAGCGCACTGTTAACGCGGCCGCCTCCGCTTCGGCATCTTCCACGCTCATGGACGCCGTATAGCGAAACGGCATCAT
>CALKEI010000097.1 GCA_938085095.1 uncultured Luminiphilus sp.
ACATTCAACGCCACGCCAGTGTGCTCTATCTGGGGCATGCCTCGGCGCTGAAACTCAGTTTAAGTGCATTGGATAATCTGCGGTGTCATCCGGCTTGTGATGTGGTGGTGTCGCAGGAGCGCATCGTTTCCGCGCTGGCGACAGTGAGTCTTGCCGGATATGAGGATCGTCCGGTCGGAGCCTTGTCAGCGGGACAGCAGCGTCGCGTCGCTCTCGCGAGACTGCTCCTCAGCGAAGCGTCTTTGTGGTTGCTTGATGAACCGTTTACCGCGCTGGACACTGCGGGGTGCGATTGGCTGGAAGCGCGTATTCGCCAGCATGTGGAGGCGGGTGGGGCGGCCGTTTTTACCAGCCATCAGCCCAGTCGCTTCGGCGCGCTGCAACATGACCTGGATCTGGCACAGTATGTCGCCTGATAGCCCGCTGCTCTCGTTACATGCCGCCTTCACTCGGCAATTTTTCCGCCACATGCGGTCGCTCATGGCCAGCCCGGCCGATGTTGCCAACCCGCTGTTATTTTTCTTCATGGTCGTGACCCTGTTTCCCCTTGGCCTGGGGCCAGACCCTGAGCGGCTGGCTGCGATCGCCCCCGGCATCCTGTGGGTCGTCGCTCTTTTGGCGAGCCTCATGGTCAGCGCCAAGTTATTCGCCTCAGACTTCGAGGACGGCAGTTTGGAGCAGCTGGCGCTAGCGCCTTACCCGCTTGCGGTACTCGTGCTGGCGGAGGTGGCGGCGCATTGGCTGACGACCGGGTTTTTACTGGCTCTAGTGTCGCCACTGTTCGCGATCATGCTGGGTCTGCCCGAGCAGGGCTTGACCACGCTGGTGGTCAGTTTGCTGTTCGGTACGATGTGCCTGACGCTCATTGGCGCGGTGGGTAGTGCGCTTACGGTCAGTATTCGTCGAGGTGGGCTGCTGCTTTCGCTGCTCATTATTCCGCTCAATGTTCCCGTCCTGATTTTTGGCACGACGGCAGTGGCTGAGGCAGTCATGGGCGGCAACCCAGCGAGCTGGCTGGCGTTGCTGGCGGGTCTCGCCCTGGGTTCGCTAGTGATAACCCCGCTGGCTATGGGTGCTGCATTAAGAGTGTCTCTAGACAGTTGAGCGAGACAGTTGATCAGGGACTCGCGCCGCTCGGTAGACGCGTCAATAGCATGGGTTAGGCGCTATACTAGAAGACATGTGGAGCATCATTCATAAAATGGGATCGCCACCCTGGTTCTTCCGGTTCAGCGGAACACTGGTACGCTGGCTCTTACCCGTCACCATCAGTTTGTTGTTGGTGGGTGCCTTTTGGGGCTTGTTGGTCGCGCCACCGGATTTTCGACAGGGTAATTCCTATCGTATTATTTATATCCATGTGCCGGCAGCCGTGGTGGCGCTGGCCGGGTATTACGTGATGGCCCTTGCGGGTGCCGTCAGTCTGATCTGGCGGATCAAGATGGCGGACATTACGATGCGGGCAGCCGCTCCGGTGGGCGCCGTATTAACGGCGATAGCGCTGGTAACGGGCGCGATCTGGGGAAAGCCGACCTGGGGCGCGTGGTGGGTCTGGGATGCGCGGATTACGTCCATGCTCATTTTGTTTTTTCTGTATCTCGGCGTGGTCGCTTTGTTTCAGGCTTACGAGAATAAGACCGCTGCAGCGCGTGCCTGTGCGGTGTTGAGCCTGGTCGGTACGGTCAATATTCCAATCATCTATAAATCGGTCGACTGGTGGTATTCCCTGCATCAGCCCGCTTCGATTAAATTTACGGGCGAGTCCGCAATAGACTCCAGCATGCTGTATCCCTTATTGCTGATGATTTTGGCGTTCTATTGTCTTTTCGCGCTTACGGTGTTGCTGAATATGCGGGCTGACCTGGTGTGGGCTCACCGCGAATCGAGCTGGCTGAAGCAGTTGGCGGGGGGTGCTTGATGTATTTCGATTCGCTCTCGGCGGTGTGGTTTATGGACGGACATGGTTTTTATGTCTGGCTGGCTTACGCCCTCACGGCGATCCCGCTGGCGCTGACAGTGTGGCTACCCATCAAACGAATTCGCCAACATTGGCGTTGGTTGCAGGCGGAGCAGAGGCGAGCGGCTTCGGCCTCCTTAACCGGCACTAATGAGGCAGGGGTTTAACGACTAATGCATCCCATTCGAAAACAGCGGCTGATCCTAGTCAGTTTAATGGTCGTGCTCTCGAGCGTGGCGATCGGGCTGGTGGCGTTTGCGCTGCGAGATAACATCAACCTGTTCTACCCGCCCGCGGATGTGATGGCGGGTAAGGCGCCGACAGATAGAACGATTCGTCTGGGCGGGATGGTTGTAAAGGGCAGTATCGAGCGCAGTGAAACTGAGCTCGATACCACTTTTTGGGTCACAGATTACGAGGCTTCCGTAGCGGTCCGTTACAGCGGGATCCTCCCCGACTTGTTTGCCGAGGGGGAGGGTGTGGTCGCAGAGGGCATGCTCGATGCCAGCGGCACGCTGGTGGCTACACAGGTGCTTGCCAAGCATGACGAAAACTATATGCCTCCCGAGGTGGCCGCGGCGCTTGAGGGTAAAACTGCACCCGCCGAGGGGACCGCGTTACCATGATTCCAGAGCTTGGCCATGTTGCGCTGATCATTGCCTTTGTTTTGGCGATGGGGCTCGCCGTCGTGCCTTTGTGGGGCACAGTGCGGCACGATATTGCTGCCATGAACATGGCGCCTTCACTGGCGCTCGGGGTCACGGTATTTGTCGGCATGGCTTTTGCGCTGCTGGCGACTAGTTTTTTACAAGATGATTTTTCAGTCGCTGTGGTCGCCGCAAACTCGAACAGTCTGTTGCCACCGATATTCAAGTTTTCAGCCCTATGGGGGAACCACGAGGGATCCCTGCTGCTGTGGGTGCTCATTCTCTCCGGCTGGATGACCGCAGTGGCTTACTTTAGTCGCGGGCTGCCGCTGGAAATGGTGGCGCGGGTGCTAAGTGTGATGGGCATGGTGGCGGTCGGGTTTCTTGCCTTTTCGCTGCTGACGTCCAATCCTTTTGAGCGCCTATTGCCCAATACTCCCCTCGACGGCAACGATCTGAATCCGCTGCTTCAGGACCCGGGATTGATCATTCACCCTCCGTTGCTATACATGGGTTACGTCGGCTTGTCCGTGCCTTTTGCCTTCGCGATCGCTGCACTGTTGGGCGGCCGCTTGGACGCGTCCTGGGCGCGCTGGTCTCGGCCCTGGACCAACGTAGCGTGGGGGTTTCTATCCCTGGGCATTATGCTCGGTAGCTGGTGGGCCTATTACGAGCTGGGTTGGGGAGGCTGGTGGTTCTGGGACCCCGTTGAAAATGCGTCTTTCATGCCCTGGTTAATGGGCACGGCGTTGGTCCACAGCCTTGCGGCGACAGAAAAACGCGGTGTGTTCCGCTCTTGGACCGTGCTGCTCGCCATATTTGCTTTTTCATTGTCGCTATTGGGTACCTTTTTGGTTCGCTCCGGCGTGCTCACCAGCGTCCATGCTTTCGCGGCTGATCCTGAGCGCGGCTTGTTTATTCTGATATTTCTCGCCTTGGTCGTAGGCGGATCCTTGCTGCTCTACGCCCTGCGCGTGCCGTCGGTGGCAAGCCGGGTGAGTTACACCGGGGTCTCTCGTGAATCGCTGCTGATGATCAATAATCTGGTCTTCACCGTTGCCACCGTTGTGGTGTTGCTTGGCACCCTTTTTCCATTGGTGATGGACGCCTTTTCTCTGGGTAAATATTCGGTTGGACCCCCCTATTTCAACGCCGTATTCGTTCCGTTGATGGCGCTTGTGATGCCGTTTATGACGGTTGGACCGCTGTCGCGCTGGCGAGAGGATTCCGCGAAGCGCTGGCTACATGAGTTGCTGGTGCCAGGGATTGGCGTTCTGGTGGCTGCGCTGGTCCTTGCGTCGCTAGGCAGCGACGGCTTCAACATTTGGATCGCCCTAGCGGTGTTGCTTTCCGGATGGGTGGCACTGGGCGTGATCAAGGATCTTTGGCGGCGGATTGCCAGCGCGCCAGATCGAGAGCTGAAGTGGCGGCGGCTGTCGCCCAGTTTTATTGGCATGACGCTAGCCCATTTAGGCTTCGCGGCGGTAGTGCTAGGTGCGGTTGTTGTGACGCAGGAAAATCAGGAGCGTGATCTGCGCATGGCCGTGGGCGATGTCGAAGAGTTGGGCGGTTATCGGTTTGAACTGCTGCGGTTGGGCCAGCAGGCCGGCCCGAACTACCTTGCTGATCAGGCGGTCTTCGAGGTCACGCGCGACGGGCAGGTCATCGCCGGACTGGTGCCGGAAAAGCGACGTTACTTTGCCAGCGGGCAGATCATGACCGAGGCCGCAATCGACGCGAGCTTGTGGCGAGATCTGTATATCGCGTTGGGTGAGCCTATCGGTGAGAATGCTTGGGCAGTGCGCCTGCAATATAAGCCCATGGTTCGCTGGTTGTGGTTGGGGTCGCTAATGATCGGTTTTGGGGCCTTGGTCACCGTATTGGACCGTCGTTATCGATCGCAAACGGCGCGTAAGCCCTTACCGGCAGCTGGAGTCGCAGGGCTTGCGAGCTAGAAAGTTTATTCCGCTATTCGCGTTTGTGCTTCTGGCCGGCTTGCTGTTCCGAGGTTTGTCCATTGATCCGACCGCGTTGCCGGCAGCACGTTTGGGCCAGCCCTTTCCCCCTTTCGCGCAGCCTGAGTTATTGAGCGGTGATGAGATTACGGATGCGGCGCTCACGCCGAGGCCTGCCTTGGTCAACGTGTGGGCAACCTGGTGCTATTCCTGCCGGGTGGAGCATCCCTATCTCTTGTCTCTTGCCGAGCAGGGCATCCCCATTTATGGATTAAATTACAAGGACGATTCGGTCAAAGCGCGAGATTGGCTCGAGCAGCTTGGCGATCCTTACCGCCTTAACATCGTTGATGTGGAGGGTTCGGTAGGGCTGGATCTGGGGGTCTACGGGGCGCCCGAAACCTATGTGCTGGATGCCGATGGATACATTGTTCATCGGCATGTCGGGGTACTGGATGAGGCGGTGTTCAGCCGCGATTTCAGTCGTTGGTTTCCAGTCGGCGCGACGTCAGGGCCGATTCCGGCCGCAGGAGGGGGTCTATGAAAAAAGTGCAGAAGATATTGATGTTGAGTGCGCTCTGGTGCCTTCTATTGGCGTCTTTGGGTGCCCAAGCGGTGATCGAAACGTACGCGTTTTCGTCTCCAGATCTGGAGGCCCGATATCATCTTCTGAGTCAGGAGCTGCGCTGCCCCAAGTGTCAAAATCAGAATATTGCTGACTCGAACGCACCGATTGCGCGTGACTTACGGGTGGTGCTTTTTGAGCAGTTAGAGGCAGGTGCGACAGACGATGAAATCCTCGCCTTCATGGTTGCCCGGTACGGTGAGTTTGTGCGGTATCGGCCCGGTATCGACCGCCAGACCCTATTACTCTGGGCCGCGCCCGCGCTGCTGTTGAGTCTGGGGGCGGCCGGCTTGATAGGGCACTTCAGGCAGCGGCGGGTGCGAAGACCTGAGGTGCTGACAGATGCGGAGCGGGACCAAGTGGAGCAGTTGCTGAGGGAGCCTCGCGCTTGAGCGACACGTTTCTGCTGGCTGCGGCTTTGCTGTTGCTGAGCGCAGGCCTGCTGGTGCTGCTCTTGCCGAGGATGTGGCAGCGAGGAGGCGCTCCCGAGACAAACGCGGACTGGCTGCGCCTTCGGCAGAGTGAGTTAAAAGACGAAACACCGCAGCTTCGTGAAGAGGCGGCACTCAGGTTGATCGAAGACGGCGGGGTAAGCGAGCCCTCCCTGGCACGTCTCAGTGTTGTTTACTCGGGGCGGGGGCAGCTGCTTGGTGTGCTGGGGCTCAGCATCAGTGTCTGGCTGCTGTATTGGCAGCTCGGTAGCTGGGAAGACGTGCAGATCGCAGAGGAGCTGGGGCGCATCGAGCAGTCGGAGCCCGAGGAGGTGCGTGCACTGATCGAGCGGATCAAGGATCGGGCTGAGGCGCGCCCGACCAATGCCGACTACGCCTTGCTGCTGGGAGAGTATTACCTGTCGGGTAACGAGCCGGCTGAAGCGCTCCGCTATTACGAACGTCTGATCGGAGCGGGCGCGACGGCACCTGAGATACTCGGCAAGGCGGCGCAAGCTGAGTTCCTAGCCTCCAATCGAGTACTCAGTCGCCGGGCCCGTGCATGGGCCGAGCAGGCGCTGGCGGTCGATCCCGCACAGGCTGCTGCGCTTGCCACATTGGGCATGGCCGCCTTCGAGGGGGCGGACTATCGACAAGCGATTGTCTACTGGCAGCGGCTTCGTGATCTTGAAGCGCCCGGATCGCCGGGACATGAGATGCTGGGGCAGGTGATCGAGCGATCACGCCGGGAGCTCGGTGAGCCGATTGAGCCGGTGATTGCGACGCCAGGTGTGGTGGTGAGTGTGTCTATTCCTGAACGTCAAGCGCCACCCGAGGATTCGGTGATCTTCATATTGGCCCGCCCTGAGGGCGCCGACTCGGGGATGCCCATTGCGGTGGTCCGCACCACCGCAGTTGAATGGCCGATGACAGTGCGCCTTGATGACGGTTCGTCGATGGCAGGACAGCGGCTGTCGGACTTTGCCCGGGTGTCGATCGAGGTGCAGATCTCTGAAAATGGTCAGCCGGGCCGTGACAATGCGCGGCTATGGAGCGCCCTCGAGTCGGTCCCGGTTGGCGGCGATGATCCCGTTCTAGTGCAGCTGGCCGTCGATTAATCCACGAAATTCGCCATCAAACATAGTGTTGTTGGCCGGAAGTCGATACACTACATGTTGTGTTTTTTGCGCGTTGCAGGGGCAATATAGGCCCCAAGGCAGCGCCGTCGCTATCCGGAAACAGTAATGCGCCTGAAATCCATCAAATTGGCCGGCTTTAAGTCATTCGTTGACCCCACTACGGTGCAGTTTCCCGGCAACATGTGCGCAGTGGTGGGTCCCAACGGTTGCGGTAAATCCAACATCATTGATGCAGTCAGATGGGTGATGGGCGAAAGCTCAGCAAAAACGCTGCGCGGCGAATCCATGACCGACGTCATTTTTAATGGCACGACCAGTCGTCAGCCGGTGAGTCAGGCGTCAATCGAGCTCATATTTGACAATACTCAGGGCAAAGTGACCGGAGAGTTCGCGGCCTATAACGAGATCTCTGTGAGACGTGTCGTCACTAGACAGGCGCAGTCGGAGTATTACCTTAATGGTGCAAAGTGCCGCCGACGTGATATCACCGACTTGTTTTTGGGGACCGGGCTTGGGCCGAGAAGTTACGCGATTATTGAGCAGGGAGTGGTTTCCCGGCTGATTGAGTCAAAGCCCGAGGAGTTGCGTGTCTTTATCGAAGAGGCGGCGGGTATTTCGAAATATAAGGAGCGTCGACGTGAAACGGAGAGCCGAATGCGACGCACCACGGAGAACCTTGAGCGCCTCACCGATTTGCGCGATGAATTGCAGCGCAATCTGTCGCACTTGGACCGGCAGGCGAGGGCAGCAGAGAAGTACGCGGAGCTAAAAGCAGAGGAGCGAACGGTTCAAAGCGAGCTGTTTGCGATT
>CALKEI010000098.1 GCA_938085095.1 uncultured Luminiphilus sp.
GCACCTGACGGTAACTATCGATTAATACAGCGAGCGGATTCAGGCTCAGTAACCAGTTAGCCAACAGTGGATCCTCAATGGTCCGGATGTCCCAAAAAATACCTGACATAAAGAGCAGAAAAACCATGCCCATCGAAATGAGCAGCTGAAAGTCTCGCTTTGCACAGACCAGCAGTGCAGCGAACAGACCGCAGCCGATGATGAGGCAATATTGCACCACTGCAATCGGCAGTAGGTACCACCAACTGATGTGGGGCGAAAATCCGGCGAGGGCTATAAAAATAAGCAGAAACAAGAAGACCGCTGTTTGCCGATAAAGCCCTTCGTGCAACACCGCTAAAGGAAACAGGTGCTTGGGTAAATTCACCTGCCCAATCACACCTTTGTTCAAGGTAAGGCTGCCTGCCGCCTGCGTCACACTCTTGGAAAACCATATAAAGGTGAGCTTGCCTACGGCTAAGAAAACCAGAAAGTCGGGCTGTCGCGACCCGAGCAACCGCTCAAAGACGATGTAAAAAACCGCCACATAAAGCAGCGGCTCTAATATCCACCACAGGTACCCCAAAAAATAGCGCCGCGCGTCGGCCTTGAGCCGAAAGCGGGCCAGCGTATCCATAAGTGTGAAGTACTGAGTGAAGGGCAAGGTGCTGTCTACTCGCTTGATCTGATTTTGTGGCTGGCGCAGACAGGCGCCACGGTAACCTCAAGAGTTCGATACTATCACGGCAATGGAGATGACCCTGTAGGCCAAATGTCACACACACCTCGCAAACGCTTCGGCCAAAACTTTTTGCGCGACGAATCTGTCATTTCAAGCATCGCCAAAGCGGTGAATCCGGATAGCAGTGACCGTGTAATAGAAATCGGCCCAGGTGAGGGTGCATTGACCGAAGCGCTGGTGACGAGCGGGTGCAGGCTCGATGCGATTGAGCTCGACCGGGACCTGAGAACTCGCTTGCTGGCAGCGTTCAGCACCTACCCACGCTTTACGCTCCACAGTGCCGACGCATTGGCATTTGACTTTAATACTCTCACGAGGCCAGAGGAGAGGCTACGGGTGGTGGGCAACCTCCCCTACAACATTTCCACTCCGCTGATTTTTAAGTTACTGGATACCGCCAGTGTCATCCAAGACATGCACTTTATGCTGCAGCTCGAGGTCGTAGAAAGACTCGCCGCCGCACCGGGCAGCAAAGACTGGGGGCGGCTGGGTGTCATGGCGCAGTTTCAGTGCCAAGTAGAACATCTGTTCAATGTGCCACCGGAAGCCTTCTTCCCACCACCCAAAGTGCAGTCGGCGGTGGTGCGCCTGACCCCCTTCAGTCAATCGCCTTTTCCAGAGGTTCAACGCTCAGCACTGGCGAGGGTTGTGACGCAAGCCTTCTCTCAACGACGTAAGACGCTTCGCAATAATTTTAAGGGGACATTAACCGATACCGATTTTGAAACCTTGCAGATTGACCCCAACGCTCGGGCCGAGACGCTGACTATTACCAACTTTATAGCGATTACCCAACACCTGACTTAGCAGCGTCAGTGGCCCCGCCTAAAAAATCTTCATCCTCCTCAGCAACGCTCGAACGAAAAAACTGTCTCGGCGCGGTTAAAGGCGTCTACATTGCGCGCCAGACTACTTACAATGCGACGCTATGAGCACGTATGTCGTGGGCGATATTCAAGGTTGTTTCGAGCCGTTTCAGCATTTGCTGAAAAAAATCGACTTTACTCCGGACAAAGATCGGCTGTGGAGTGTGGGAGATCTGGTGAACCGGGGCCCAGATAACCTGCGCACACTGCGCTGGTTCTATGCCCACCGCGACAATGTCACGATGGTGCTGGGCAACCACGAGCTACACCTGATGGCGGTCTCCTCCGGGGCCCGCAAACCGAGCCGAAAAGACAACTTCCATGACATTCTCGAGGCGCCCGATCGAGAACAACTGATTGAGTGGCTGCACTTTCAGCCCCTTGCCCACCATGAAGATGGGGTCACCATGGTGCATGCGGGTATTCCACCGATTTGGACCGTGCAAGATGCCCTAGACCGCGCGTGGGAAGTCGAGAATGCGATTCAAGGCGCACGCTGTGCCGAGTTTTTTCGCGACATGTATGGCAACGACCCTATCGTCTGGGACGACAGCCTGAGTGGTATGACCCGGCTCAGAGTCATTACCAACTACCTGACCCGCATGCGCTACTGCACCCGCAAAGGCAAGCTCGACCTGATCAGCAAAGGCCCGCAACCCATACCTGACGCCCTTGCGGGTAAAAAAGTAGCGCCCTGGTTTAGCCACAAGGATCGGCTAACACGCGGCGACACCATCGTCTTTGGACACTGGGCGTCACTTGAAGGTATGAGTGATAACCCAAAAGTCATCGCCCTTGATACGGGTTGCGTGTGGGGCAATTCTCTCACCGCCTATGTACTCGAGAGCGGTGAGCGCTTCGCCTGCGACTGCGACGGCATCAGTAATTCTGCCGCTGGCTAGTCCACCAAAAAACACAGTACAGTCACCCCATGAAAACCTATCGAGTCGGCGGCGCTGTGCGCGACACCCTGCTGGGT
>CALKEI010000099.1 GCA_938085095.1 uncultured Luminiphilus sp.
CAGCAGCAAGTTGCTGCAGCTTTCCGAGGTGGTAGGGGCGGGCGAGGGTGACTAAGCGGCAGCGTACAACCTCTATCCATCGCCACCTCGCGGGTGTGGGGGCATTCATTACGGGTGTTGTAGGCGGATTGTTCCTGCTGGTGTTGGTAGGAGTGTCGCTGGATACGTCTCGCGGTCAGGTACTAGAGCGGAGTACGGCGCTCGGTAGCGTGCTTGCCTCTAATCTCACCGCCTCTATTGTGTTTCAGGACCCCGCTACGGCGGCAGAATTGCTCAATGGTCTGCGGACTGTCGAAGATGTTATTCAAGCGCAGCTGACGCTCCCGGGTGGTGAGGCTTTCGTGACGTATCGACGCTCTCTGATTGACGGCAGTTCGAATGGCCTCGATGTGTACTCCGAGTCGCTGACGGTACCGGTTTTACTTGATGAGGAGCAGATCGCCTCTCTCGAGCTGCGCGTGGATTTGTGGCCTGTCTACCAGCAGCTGGCGTGGATTTCGGGCATTGCATTTGTGTTGTGGTTGCTCGGGATGGTCGCAGCGTATGTGTTGTCTCAGGTTTTCAATGCGCGTATTACCGAGCCGCTGTCAGACCTTGCAGACATGATGTCTGAGGTGACAGATCGTGAGGACTATAACCAGCGTTTCCATTACGAGGTGCCCAACGAGCTGGGGGCTGTTGTCGATGCCTTTAACGAGATGCTCGAGAGGATCGGTGACCGCGAACAGCGTCTGAGAAAAATGATTGTTGAGTTGGAGGAGGCCCGTGATCAGGCGGAGTCCGCGGCACGGTCAAAGTCGAGCTTCCTGGCCAATATGTCGCACGAAATTCGCACTCCCATGAACGGCGTGATGGGCATGATCGCTTTGTTGAAGCAGGGCGAGTTGACTGAGCAGCAGCGGGCGTACTTCGAGACGATTGAGCGTTCAGCGGATGCACTGCTTCTCATCATTGACGATATTCTCGATTTTACCAAAATCGAGGCCGGGCGGCTCAAGCTGGGTAAGTCGGCGTTTAGGCTGCGCGACAGTTTGAGCTCGATTGAGGCGTTGTTTTCTGAGCCAGCATCGCAAAAAGGCCTCGCCCTCGCGTTTGCGGTGGATGAAGCGATACCCGATTTGATTGTGGGTGATGCGGGAAGAATAAGGCAGATCTTGTTGAATCTAATCGGTAACGCAGTGAAATTCACTGACGCCGGTGACGTTCAAGTCACTGCGGACGTCAGCGAGGGCGGCAGCGGTCCGCAACTGCGTTTTACTGTGGCAGACACCGGGCCGGGGATTCATCCGGACGACCAGACCCGGATATTTGGCGAGTTTTATCAGGCCGACGTCAGCCTTACGCGCGCTCATGGCGGCACGGGTCTGGGGCTAGCGATCACGGAGCAATTAGTCCACCTGATGGGCGGTCGTATCGGCTTTGATTCAAGCTGGGGTAGCGGGTCGTCGTTTTGGGTGGAGCTGCCTATGCCGACACCCGGCGAGATGACGACGAGCGAGGCGCCACAGGCAGAACAAATGGGGGCGTCCCGCGGCAATGAGTCAGCGCGCCTCGAGCGCCTGACCAACCCGTCGGCATCCGCGTCGGCGCCGACTGCGGGTGCGACGGAATATCCGCTTCCTGTTTCCTACGATCTGCAGGTTCTGGTTGCCGAGGATTCCGAGGTCAACCAGTTCATTATTCGCGAGTTGCTGGCGAAATGGGCTATTGAAATAGAGGTGGTTGCCAATGGACTGGAGGCCGTCAGGGCCTTCAGAGAGCGCGAGTTTGACCTCATCTTGATGGACATTCAGATGCCCGAGATGGATGGGCTCGAGGCGACACGGCAGATTTGCCGGCTACAGCGCGATGAGAACCTGCATCCGCATTGCGTGATAGTTGGATTATCTGCCCACGCCATGAGTGGGGACCGCGAGCGTTACTTGTCCGAGGGAATGCGCGATTACCTAACCAAACCGATTCGTACGGAAGAGCTTCGGGGCGTGCTTGACGCATGCCTCGATCAAAAGAAGATAAGGTTGTAAAGCTGTTCACAGGAGGTGGCAGATGAGAACTGGAGTCTGGAGTCGACCGAGTTGCGTTGCTATTGGCCTTGCGCTCGCGATTAGTTTGGCCGTGCCGCAGGGCGCTCTGGCGCAAACGGTACCGACTGATTTGTTGGATCTATCGATTGAAGAGTTGTTTGACGTGAATGTGGTGAGTGAGGCAGACCGGGCCGATATACGGCGCAAGTGGCACCTGTCCTACACTTATGCGATTTCAGAGTACGAAGAGTATTATCTCGGTACCAGCCGCGTGTCCTATGACGACGTATTATTTTCACCCGGCGTCGACGCGAGAACGGACAATAACTATCCTGTTGTGCCGACTGAAATTACACAGGAGGTTCATGCCCTTAGGGTGGGCTATGACCTGACCGAGGCGCTGACCATCAGAGCGCAGCTGCCCTTTGTCATGCAGAGTACAGACCACATCTCTATCATCCCCGGTTACGACGCGTTCAACATCAGTTCGGAGGGAGTGGGGGATATTGCGTTGGTGCTCGATTCAACGATCAGTCAGACGCTCAACAGTAGCTGGAAGATTGGTGCGGGTCTCAGCATGCCGACGGGCTCCATTGACGAGGAGGGCGATACGCCGCGTGCCCCTGGAAATCAGCAGTTGCCTTACACCATGCAGCTAGGCTCCGGAACTTGGGACGTCCCGCTGTTTTTGAGCTTCAGAAAATATGAGGCCGCCTGGGACTGGGGTTGGGATGCGAGCTTTACTTTGCGGACCGGCGAGAATGACCGCGATTATCGGCTTGGGAATAAGGGCGCTATCGGCGGTTGGCTAATGTGGAAGGGTGCGTCTTTGCTTCGGCCCGGTGTGCGGCTGGATTATCGTTGGCGTGATCAGATCGACGGTGAGGACGCCTCGCTAAGGGTGCCGATACCGGCCTTCCCGTACCCTGCGCCAGTCACAAATCCCAATGCATTCGGGGGTGAGCAGGTCGATGTAACGTTGTTCGCGAGGTTGCCTTTTGCCGCGGGTTGGTATGCAGAAGCCTCCTATGCTCAACCCATCTACCTGGATCTGAATGGTCCGCAATCGTCGCAGAAGTACCACTTGAGTATCGAGATCGGCACATCGTTTTAGCCGCCCGCAGGCGTATCAGCCGAGAGGGGCTGTGTTAAACTTCGCGCCCACGGAGAGCTGGCCGAGTGGTCGAAGGCGCACGCCTGGAAAGTGTGTATACCGTAAGGTATCGAGGGTTCGAATCCCTCGCTCTCCGCCATCAATAAAAAGGGGCCTTGGGGGC
>CALKEI010000100.1 GCA_938085095.1 uncultured Luminiphilus sp.
AGGGAGATCAACCTCTGCGGCGGCGGCCCCTGCGTCTTTCACTGCCCGCATCTTCTTCACTCGCCGCCAGCGCTGCCCATGGGGTACCCAGTGCAGCAGTCATGGCTTCGCCATTCAATGCTCTTTGGGGCATGCTGTTCAATGCGTTCACCATGGCTGCAATGTGCTCAGGCGTTGTACCACAGCAACCTCCAATAATCGTGGCGCCGGCATCGCGGGCATACAGGGCGTATTGCGCCATCAGCTCAGGGCTACCGTGGAAGTGAATCGCGCCGTCGACATACTGCGGGATACCGCAGTTACCTTTCGCAACGACCGGGATCTCGATACCGGCGGCGATCAGCCCCTGGGTCGAATCCATCAACTCAGCGGGTCCCACGCCACAGTTGGCGCCCGCCATGTCCAGGCCAATCTCCGCCGCAAACTGGGCGTAATCGGCCGGAGTGACCCCCATCATGGAGCGTCGGGCGGTATCGAAGGTCAGCGTGGCGCAGACCGGCAAACCGGTTGCCCGCGCAGCCTCGGCGGCGGCGGCGACCTCTTCCAGAGATGACATGGTTTCGATCCAGATGACGTCGGCACCGCCCTCAGCCAAGGCCTGAGCCTGCTCGGCAAAATAGGCCACGGTGTCGGCGTGCGTCAGGGTGCCCATGGGTTCGAACAGCTCACCGGTGGGCCCCATTGAGCCTGCTACGACTGCTTTACGACCGGTGTCCTCAAAGTGCTGGCGGGTGGCCTCACGGGCCAGCTGCGCCGCAGCGATGTTCAGTTCGGCGACGCGGTGCTCGGCTTTATGGAGCTTCAGTCTCGGTGCGTTGGCACCAAAGCTGTTGGTCAGAATGATGTCAGCGCCGGCCTCAAGGAAGGCGCCGTGTAGCCGTCGCACCTCCTCGGGTTTCTCAACGCACCACAGATCGGGTGGGTAGCCTGCCTCGAGGCCACGGCTAAAAAAGTTCGAGCCCGTGGCGCCGTCTGCCACGCACCAGCCTTTTTCGGCGATGATGTCAGTGATGGGGTTCGACATGTGCTGGCGTCCTTGTCGGTGTCATCTTGAGCAGGGCGCGTATGATAAAGCGAAAATTGCTGTCAGGTGCCTTAGCTGTGCAAAAATGTAGAGGCGTAGTGTGGAGCAAGCAGGCGGTATTAAGAGGAGAGTCATGGCTAAGCGCATAACAGAACATTCGCAACCCGAGGCATTGGCGTCCGCGATGGCATTCTTGTCAGGGCGCAGGGTGGGAGCGTCTTCATTCAACCGCCGGAGAGCCTTGCAGGGGCTCATGATGGGCACGGCGGGGTTGGCACTGCCGCCACTCGCGATGGGGCAGGTGGAGATCCCCCCTGGCCAGATTCGCCTGATGTTCAACGAAAACCCATATGGCCCCAGTCCCAAAGCCCTTGCCGAGGTAGCTAAAATTTTACCTAAAACTGCCTACTACCCCGGCGCCATAGAGAATGATCTGATGGGTTTGTTCATGGCCCGCCACCGCCTGGATCGTGAGCAATTGTTTTTGGCATCCGGATCAAACGAGGGCCTTCAGGCCGCTATGATGGCTTTTGGAAAACGCGGCAAGGTGGTGTCACCGGCACTGACGTACTCTGACCATCTTCACTATGCCGAGAAGCTCGGTGTTGAGGTACACCGGGTGCCGCTCCGCGGCGACATGGCCATTGATCTCGAGGCCATAGCACGAGCAGTCGACGACTCCGTCAGCCTGGTGTATCTCTGCAATCCCAATAACCCGACGGGGATGGCAATAGATGGCGATGAATTGCGCAGCTTCTGCAGGGAAATCAGCCCCAAGACCCCTATTTTGATTGACGAGGCCTACAACGAACTCACTGACAAGCCGGAGTACACCTCGATGGTGGATCTGGTGCGCGGCGGGTCCAATATTCTCGTTACACGCACCTTCTCAAAAATTTTCGGCATGGCTGGCCTCCGTGTGGGCTACGGCATGGGACATCCCGATATCGTAAGCGTGGTCAAAGACAACGTGATGGCTTGGCCCAACGGCGTGGGGCTTTACGCTGCCTATCACAGTTATCTTGATGAGGAGTTCATCGCCTTCTCGCGTAAAAAGGTCCTGCAGGGCCGTGAGATGGTCAACGCCACCTTCCGACGCCACGGGATCGATCCACTGCCCTCGCAAACGAGCTTTGTGTACGCCGACATCCAGCGTGATGCAGATGTCTTTAAGGAAAAAATGGCCGCCCGGAATGTGAAGATCCGCGGTATTTACGGGGGTTATGACACTTACTCGCGGGTGAGCATGGGCCGTATCGAAGAGCTCGAAGTCTTTGATCGGATCTTTAGCGAGGTTTATACAAGCTGATGGAGTGGCCGCACGTGATGCCATATTCCCCTGCCCGTGACCTTGTGATTGCAGATGCGGTTGGTCTATCCTGCGCACCTACAAGTGACTGACCAAAGGGTTCCAGTCGGAAATGATGCTCAATAGCTACAAGCAGTATGCTCGGTGGGTACTTTGTGCGGCGATGCTATTCGTTGCCAGCAACACTGTGCACGCGATCGAGCATGATTTTGGTGGCGATTTCGGGCAGACCCATACCGAATGTCATCACTGTTCGGCTGAGCAGTCCGTTGCGACCCCGACTGCTGCCGCTCACCCCGCTACGCCACTTGCTACCGCACCGACAGAGCGCCCTGTAACCGTCTCTGTCGTGGCGCCCACCACCTCTTGTCAGGCCCGCGCACCGCCTCTCAGCTGAACGAAAAACCCCTTTTAGTTCACTGAAACCCCTTATAGGAGGCGAGCATGCGGCGCACAGCAGCACGTGCTCTCGTTGCCGTTTCGGTCATACCGTTTACGGCAGTGGGAAGCGAAGAAACTTTACTGGAAGAGATTGTGGTCACGGCATCATTTGTCGGCGTCAACGAATCTTCTGCTACACGGCCCATCCACGTTCTGGATGGCAAAGCGATGACTGATGCAGGTGTACAGTCGCTGGGAGAGCATGTGGATGCGCTGCTTGGCGTCTCCTCAGCTGATTTTGGCGCAGCGGTCGGTCAGCCGATTATCCGCGGCATGAGCGGCAACCGTGTCAAAGTGCTGAATAACGGCACGGTGATCCGCGATGTCTCAGCTCTGGGCCCCGATCACGCCGTCGACGTCGGCCTCAATGACGTTAAGCAGATCGAGATTGTCCGCGGTCCATCGGCTTTGATGTACTCCAACGGTTCGATCGGCGGCATTGTGAATGTGGTCGATAACAGTATTCCCACGACGGACCTTGAGGGTTTCAGCGGCACTTTCGGTGCCGAGGCCCAGTCGGTCAACGACGGCGAGGCGGTTGATCTGACATTGCGCGGCAATGTGGGTGGCCTGAACCTGACCTACAGTTATCAAGACGTCGACATGGAGGATTATGAAATTCCCAAGGGCGCCGTGCTCGACATGCATGAAGGACATCATGAAGAGGACCATGAGGAAGGCCACGAAGAGGAGCATGAAGGCGGTCATGAGGAAGGCCACGGCGACATGGACAAGCTGGCCAATTCCGACGTTTCGACGACGTCCCATCGATTGGGCTTGTCGACCACTGGCGAATGGGGATATGTAGGGCTTTCCTACAGCGACCTGAGCAGTACCTACGGCATTCCTTTCCACTCTGAGGCCGCCCATGAAGAGCATGGGGACGAGCACGAAGGTGAGCACGAGGAGGGTCATGAGGAAGGTCATGAGGATGAGGGAGAAGAGCACCACGAGGAGCACGCCGGTGAGCATCCTGATGCGCATGGGGAGGAGCGAATTTTTTCCAAGACCGAGTCAGAGATCATTGCACTGAGCGGCTCATTTAAAACGTCCATTCCCTTCCTGAATGCCATCGACTTCGCCGTGAAGAACACGGACTACGAACTGATGGAGCAACACGCTGAAGGTGAAGAGGAAGAGGGTCACGAGGAGGGCCACGACCATGCTGAAGGGCCGACGGTGTTCAGTAATGAAGCCACAGAAATATCGGTTGCTCTGGATCTGAGTGCGGGCGAGCGTATCCGCAGGGTGGTGCTGAACTACGCCGAGGAAGAAATCTCCATCATTGGTGAAGAGGCTTTCATGGCCCCGGTGGACTCCACCGAGACCACGTTGGGCTTTTTTAGCTCTGACGATCTGGGCTTTGCCACGCTGGACCTGGGTGTGCGCCTTGATCAGATAGACCGCGATGGTTTCGTTGCCGAGATGCACCATGAGGATGAGCACGGCGAGGAGCACGAAGGTGAGCATGATGAAGTCCATGAAGGCGAGCACGAAGAGCACCATGAAGATGAGATGGTGTACGAGCCAGCTTCGTTCAGTGATGAAGTGTTCAGTGCTGCGGCAACACTGCGCCGGAATCTTAATGAGCACAGCTCACTGGCGCTAAGCCTTGCGAGCGTGAGCAAAACGCCGTCGGCCGTCGAGTTGTTTATGAATGGTGAGCATCTGGCCAGCAGCCGCTACGAGGTTGGCGACATCACGCTGGACACAGAGCGCTCAGACAATATCGATCTCGCTTTCAATTTTGACTACCACAACTTTTTTGGCTCGGCTTCGATCTACTACAACCGGGTCGATAGCTATATCTACCTCCGTGATGAGCTTGAGGAAGAACACGAGGCACACATGGGGGCGGAGCATGAAGAAGAGCACCATGAAGAAGAGCACGTTGACCATGGCGGTTTGATCCTGTCGGAGTACAGGCAACAGGACGCTGAGTTCACGGGTTATGAGATAGAGATTGGGACGCGTCTTACGCTGCCCCGCGGTGAGCTGGAATTGGCCCTGGGGCGTGATGAGGTTGATGCCGAATTCACTAACGGTGGTGACGTGCCGCGCATTGTGCCGGCGCGAAACATGTTTACCGCCCGCTACACGGTGAATGATTTCTCTGCCAAATTGCTGGTGAAGGATGTCGAGCGTCAGACCCGCGTCGCGCCCGGTGAATCGACGACCGATGGTTTTACGCTGGTGAACGCAGACGCATCATGGTCATACGGCTTCACCGATTCTGGTCGGCTGACACTGACTGCGTTTGCGCGCAACCTCACCGATGAGGTGGCGCGCAATCACGCGTCCTTCGTTAAGGAGCAGGTGCCACTGCCGGGGCGTAATTTTGGTGTGCGTGTCCGTCTGGATTTCTGATCAGCATTTGAGCGGTGGCGTCTTGGGACGCCACTCGCTTCGTCCCATTACCGACTCGCGACCGGCTCCGACTCAACGCGATCCATGTGGCCGGTCATCTCCGTCACTAAAATAGGAATGATCGCTTCGGGCATATTGTGTGCCATACCGTCGATCAACAGAAAATCTGACCCCTGAATAAGTTCCGCGGTGTGTCGCCCGTGTTCTGGCGGGACCAGGCCGTCATCTGATCCGTGTAAGACGAGTGTCGGTGCCGTAATAGTGGCGACATCGCGTGAACGGTCACCGGTTTTAAAGATGGCCATCAGGTGACGTTGCATGGACTCTGGGTAGAAGCCTCTGTCACGAATCGACTGTTCACGGTCTTCTTCCGCTTCTCCCGTTGCGAGGTTTCGCAGGTTCATTTCTGCCTCTGCAGTGGGCGGAGGGAGGTGCGGCGCGTTGGTCGTAGACATAATGGATATCAGGCTGCGAGTTTTGCCGGGGTATTGCGCGGCAACAATCTGGGCAATCATGCCGCCCATCGAGGCGCCAATGATATGCGCCTCTTCATAGCCCACGTGTTCCATCAGCCCCGCGATATCCGCTGCCATATCGTTCAGGGTGTAGGGCGCGTTTACCGAGAAACCAAAACGATATTTGAGCAGTTCCCACCACAATAGCGGTTGCCCCCAATCGTCAAAGCGCGTTGAGGCCCCGGTGTCGCGATTATCCAGCAAAAGAATTTCATATCCGCCATTGGCCAACCCCGAAATGAGGGCATCTCCCCATGCGATGTTAGAGCCCCCAAGCCCCATGATCACCACTGCTTTGGGCTTAGCCTCGCCTCCTGAAACGATCCGGTAGGCGATCTCCAGGTCATTCACCTGCGCCCTCTGCAAGGGATGACTATCCAAGTAGGTGCGTGAATAGTCTGCCTGCGCCATGAGAGGCGATATGAGGCAGATCAGACTCAATATTAGGTGTCGCAAGGGGCGTTCCTCTGTAATGGCGCGCCAGATTATACGGCGCGGGGGGCCAAACAGGTCTGCTGGATCCCATGACCCTCTAATCGAAGGGCCTAGGCCTGATTCAGGCTGTACTTTCGCCCGAATACCCCTAACATGACGCGTCTCACGGGTGCGACAAGCCCAGCCAGATTAGTCCGGAAACATCATGAACAGTGCTCAATCGACAGATCATCACCCGGCGGTGAGCGATAACATCCTGCTGGATACAGGCGCTCGCGACCCGGCTTTCGAGGAGATTTATCCCCGACTGCCGGGCTTTAAATTAGGTGTGACGCATTCCTGGACGCGTGGACAGCCCTTCGATTTCTATCGCCAGATGCGGGAAGACGCACCGGTGATGTGGTCGCAGATCAAAAAACCCTCATCTGGGTTTTGGTCTGTGGTGCGCTACGACGACGTCAAGCAGGTCGAGCTCAATCCGCAGATCTTTTCTTCGCAGCGAGGCAGCATCAATATGAGCGTCTTGCGCAACGATAAAGGCAGGGCAGAGCGGTTGATGTATGCGGCCTATAACTCCCTGATCAATCTTGACGCCGATTTACATCGCGATCTGCGCACCCAGCAGGCGGCTTTCTTTTTTCCGGCCTATATTGAAACGCTGAAGGAGCGAATCGGTCGCAAAATCGATGAGCTGCTGGATAATATGGAGCGACAGGGTCCCGTCGTGGACTTTGCCAAGTTGTTTTCTATTGAACTGCCGATGTTTACGTTGTGCGAGATGCTGGGAGTTGATGAAGAAGATCGCGCCGATATCATCAAGTGGATGCACTATCTTGAGCTTGCGCCGCAGTTCATTACGCACCCGATTCGGATGCTGCTCGCAGAGCCCTCGTTCCCATTCAAATTTGAAAAAATACTGCACGACATGTTCAGCTATGGCGAACGGGTTATGGCAGATCGGATTCAAAACCCACGTGAAGATTTGCTGACCACGATCGCTAATGCAACGCTGGGCGAGAAGCCGCTCTCGCAGAGCTATCTGGATGGTTCGTGGTTGCTCATTATTTTTGCGGGAAACGATACGACCCGAAACTCGCTGTCCGGCACTATCCGGCTGCTGACCCAGTTCCCTGAGCAGCGCCAAATGGTGCTTGATGACCCCTCTCTGATTGAGAGAATGTCTCATGAGGCGCTGCGAATGGTGTCACCGGTGATGCATATGCGTCGCACGGCAACAGAAGATACCGAGCTTGCGGGACAGCGCATTGCCAAGGATGAAAAGGTCGTCATGTGGTACGGCGCGGCCAATCGGGATCCGGCTGTTTTCCCCAACCCAGATAACTTCGACATGATGCGTGACAACGTCGATAAGCACCTCGCTTTTGGACACGGCGTCCACAGATGCCTCGGCAATCGCGTGGCGCAGTTGCAATTGAAAATGGCTTACGAGCGTATTCTGGAACGTTTCCCGAATATTCACTGGACGGGTAAGCAGAAAATCGAGCCGATTATTTTAGTTCATGCGATTTCGAGCTTGCAGGTCAATCTCTATGGCAAGGACGGCAAGCGGCCGGTGATGGTGGCGGCGTCCTGACACCGCTATTGTCTTCAGGGTTTCCTGTATAGATAAAAAGCGATGCGGCGATGCATTGGGTGCAGCCAGGCAAAAGCCTGACCCGCTTTCAATGCTGCTCTCAGACCCGTCTGCTTTGCGGTGGTTTATGTGATTAACTTATTGGGTCGCGAGTCACCACAACAGGAAACCGATCATGAGTTCACCCGCTGATCAGGCGCTACTCCGAGAGAGTCTATACGGTGTCACCGAGGAACCCACCTACGGCGGCATTGTTAGTTTTATGCGCAGGCGCTACTCGCGTGATCTTGCTAAAGCCGACGTGGCGGTTCTGGGCATACCCTTTGATTTAGCGACGACCGCCCGTCCGGGCAGTCGGTTTGGTCCCCGAGCAGTGCGCGAGGCGTCTGCCAGCCTTGCTTGGGAAAGGCAGCCCGTGGGGTGGGAGTTTTCCCCCTTTGACGAGCTCGCTGTGGTCGATTACGGCGACTGCGACTTTGACGCGGGTCATCCCGCTGGGGTGCCTGACGAAATTTATGATTGTGCGCGACAGATTCTCGCTACCGATACGGCATTGTTATCGATTGGTGGCGATCACTTTGTGTCATATCCGTTGCTCAGGGCGCACGCGGAGAAGCACGGTGAGCTCTCGCTGATCCACTTTGACGCGCATTCTGATACCTGGGCAGAAGAGCACCAGCGGATTGATCACGGCACCATGTTCTATCACGCCGCACAGCAAGGCTTTGTCTCGCCGGCCCATTCGGCGCAGATTGGGCTGCGCACCCATAATGACAGTGACCACGGTTTTCATATTTTCGATGCGGCCGCCGTTCACGATTTAAAGGCCGTCGATTTAGCGGCCAAGGTGAAGGACATTGTCGGCGAGCGGCCCTGCTACCTGACCTTCGATATTGATTGCCTCGATCCCAGCTTTGCCCCCGGAACCGGCACGCCTGTCGTAGGAGGTTTGTCGACACATCAAGCCATGCAGATCTTGCAACATCTGAGGGGGATTAATCTGGTAGGTATGGACGTCGTGGAGGTGGCGCCCCAGTACGACGTAGGAGCGATTACCTCGCTGGCGGCCGCAACCGTGGCGTTACAGCAGTTATGTCTCTTCGCGCGAGCTGGAAAATAGGAAACCAAAGTGGCGCAAGCAACCGATCAAGAAATCAAAGAAACTCTCGAGCGCAAAGGTCACTATGCCCTTAACTGGGAGGATCTCGACAAGATCGAGCTTCCCACTGGCGTGATCTCTTCCATGTATCGGATCGGGGACCCGACCCGCCCGGAATCACCGACAGTCTTCAAAGTCTTTTACCCGCCGGGCTGCACCATCGAGGCTCATACCCACGACTGCGATTACACCGAGATCATTCTCGAGGGTTCGCAACGAGTCGGTGCTACCTGGCATGAGGCTGGGGATATCCGGATTGGCCTCGCTAATAGAGGGTATGGTCCGCTCGTCGCCGGACCTGAGGGGACGACGGTGCTCTTTATGTTTGCCACCGGCGCTTGGCCGGCGATCAAACTGGGTAATAACGATGGCTCAACTCTTGGTAGTGAGATCCTTGAGGCCCATTTTGAAAAAGTACAGGTCCGCGACGCGGAATAAGCGTTATGCCTGACCGGTATCCGCGAGTGATGTAGCGAAGGCCGCGGGTGGCGCCTCTAGCTCCGTTTTTAAGGTGCCGTTCCACCGATTGAGAAAACCGTAGAGCGACAGCACAGCCACAATTTCGACGATCTCCCGCTCCGAGAAGTACTCCTTAAGGACAGCGAAATCCGCATCACTGACTGCATTGGGTTGCAAAGCCCCGTGCCATGCGACACGGAGCACAGCCCGCTCTGCATCACTGAAAAGCGGCGACGTTTCGAACTCAAAGACGGCGGCGATTTTGTCAGCTTCAACCCCCAGTTGGTTCGCGCCATAGCTCGAATGCGCTGTGCAGTAAGTGCAGCCTTGTGTGCGGCTACTGATAATGCCAATCAACCGCTTCAACGTTGGATCTACCTCACCGGTTTGAAGCACGGTCTCCACTAATCCGCCGAGGCTGTGTAAAAGCTCTGGCCAGTGACAGAGACTCAGTACGTCGTTGGGTCGATACCCCATTGTGTTTTCAGCTTGCGCGAGCAGCGGGGCACATTGACTCAACAGCTCAGATCCGGGCGCTGCAATTCGAGTCATAACAAGTTCCTTACGCGTTGTGTAGGCGGGTTTTACGGAGCGGAGCGGGCGGTCAGTGCCTGCTCCAGTTGCTGATGAAAGTGCACGATAGCCTTCTCAAAGTAGCCAAACGTTAAGTGAGTGTTGGCGCCACTCGCAAGCGTTTCCTGAATAGCTGTAGCTGCCGCACGATCCTCTTCCTGACCCGAGTCATTAACGAAGGCGGCATCTCGCTGTGCTTCCTCGACAGAGATTGGGGTGTCCGAATTTGAAGAATTGACCACGCTGTAGATGATCCACTGTGACTGCGTCGGCGACACAGGCTCAAGGATCACCAAGTTGGCGTGTTTTGATAGGACAGAAATACTGGCATTGGGAAATAACATGTATACCGAGGTCACCAGACCCCCGACTTTGCGCTGGCTAGGCTGGAGAGATCGGATTTGCTCAATACGCTTGAAGGGATACACCACTCGTGAGTGCGGACCAAACGTTTCCACCACATTAAGATTGTTAAAGCCAAAGGGATAGAACGATTCTCGATGCAGAGACTTGATGTGATAGCCCTCCATCAGCGTTTCGTAAAGCAGCTTCCAGTTGGCCTGATCAGTCAGTACCCTGTGGTCGAACAGCGCCTGATCGGTCTCGAAATAATCCAGCGCATCATCGAGCAACCGAGGATCAATTTCACCCTCTTGCTGTACGTAAACGATACCGCCTCGTTCAAGGGCGGCCACTTCTTTCAAGCCACGCTGGTTCCGGTCAAGGCCGGGAAAGCCCTCCTGACCTGGTAGGCCCTTGAGCGTGCCATCGAGCCCATAAGTCCATGCGTGATAAGGGCAGGAGAAGGCCTTGGCACAGCCGCTGCCCTCTGCGACTTGCATTCCGCGGTGCCGACAGGCATTAATAAAAGCGCGAATCCGTCCATCGTCGCCCCTTACAACTAGCAGCGGGTTTCCCGCCGCCTTCCTAGCGATATAACTTCCGTTGTCGAGCAGCGCCGTTGAAGGACAAAAAGGGGTGGGGTATCGCCGTATCAGTGCACATTCGGCCTCAAAACGCTCGAGACTGAGGTAGTGCTCAACTGGCGTCTGCCACACGGTATCGCCCAGGTCTGTTGTACCGTGATCAATATGCTGAAAAATTCGCTCCGCCAGTTGCGCCTCATCGAGCAGAGGTTGCCGGGAGGCGGCGGTATTTTGTTTGACGAGAGTCATCAACGGTCCTAGCAGTGGTCGCGCAGAAAGCCTGCGGCACTTTATAGTAAGGGTAAAGCCCCGGTTTTTCAGTGTACCCTCGCACTATGCAGCGCAAGATTATCCACATCGACGCCGATTGCTTCTACGCCGCGGTTGAAATGCGCGATCGGCCAGAACTGCGGGGCATTCCTATGGCCGTGGGGGGGAGCGCCGAGCGCAGAGGTGTACTCACCACTTGCAATTACGACGCACGAGCCTACGGCGTGCGCTCTGCCATGCCCACAGCGCAGGCGATGCGCTTGTGTCCCCAGCTGACCGTCGTGCCTCCGCAGATGCACAAGTATCGTGAGGCGTCAAAAGTGATGCGCGGCATTTTCGCTGATTTCACTGAAATCATTGAACCGTTATCTCTTGATGAAGCTTACCTTGATGTCAGCGAAGTCTGTGACGAGGACCTCACAGCGACCCGTATTGCCAAGATGATCCGGAAACGTGTGCACGAGGAGTTGGCTATCACGGTATCGGCTGGGGTTTCGGTCAATAAGTTTATCGCCAAGGTCGCCTCTGACTGGGAAAAACCCGACGGTTTGACCGTAGTGACCCCGGATGAAGTCGACGTATTTGTCGCGGCGCTATCCGTGAAAAAGATTCCCGGTGTAGGTGCGGTGACAGCCGATAAAATGCACCGCTACGGTCTCAGGACCTGCGCCGATGTGCGGGAGTGGAGTTTGCATGATCTGCGTCGACGCTTTGGCAAGTTTGGTGTGGTGTTGCATGAGCGGGCCCGGGGTCGAGATGAGCGACCTGTGCAGCCCAGCCGGGTGCGGAAGTCCATCAGTGTCGAACGTACTTTCGCAGAGGATGTTAGCGGTCCCGCTGAGTGGGCACCGATTATAGAGCGACTTTATCTGAGCCTGATGGAGCGCATAGAAGCTGCCAAGGCCTGGCACGCGATCGACAAAGCCTTTATTAAGCTGAAGTTCAATGACTTCACTACCACTACTGTGGAGCGCGTGGGCACGAAGGCCGTAGAGGCCGATTATCAAGACCTACTGGCTGAAGGTTGGGAGCGTAAGTCTCAACCCGTGCGTTTGATTGGTCTGGGTGTCCGCCTTATCAGCGAGGGCGAGCACTCCTCTGAGCGGTTGCCGTTTTCTGATACACCTCTTGCAGAGCACTAATCGAAGGCTTAAATATTGGCATGTTGTGTGCCAATATGTGGACGGATACAGAGCTACACTGATGCCGGCTCAATGAAAGGATGCGATGTCATGTTAAAACTCCATTTTGCCCCTAATAGCCGTGCCAGCCGGACTTTGTGGTTACTCGAAGAGCTGGGGCTCGAGTACGAGCTCAACCGCATGGATTTCCACCCCAAAGACCTCAAATCCGATGACCATCGGGCACGCCATCCCCTTGGACGGATTCCCGTTTTGGAGGACGGCGATATCTCGATTTATGAGTCGGGTGCGATTGCCGAATATATTCTCGAATGCCACAGGAACGGTGGCCTGAAGCCCGCCTCTAACGACCCTCATTTCCCCGAGTATCTGCAGTGGTTTCATTATTGCGAGGGCATGGTCATGCCGCCGGTTAATACCATCGTGGTGCATACTCTGTTGTTGCCCCCTGAGCGTCAGGACGAGACGGTGCGCTCTCAGGCAGAGCGACTGTTGTCCAAGGCTTGGTCACCGGTGGAAGCCGCAATAGCCGGCCGTGACTACTTGATTGGCGAATTCTCTGCCGCCGATACCATGCTTGGGCACGCCTGCATTATGTCGAAGCGGTTGGGGGTCATTACCGATGAGGCGTATCCCAATTTGAGCGCGTATGCAGATCGGTTGATGGCCAGGCCTGCTTGCGCCAAGGCATTTTCTGCCTGAGAGACCTCGCGCTACACTCCCCCCTTTCGAGCCCGTGTGCCACGCCGGAGGCGTCAAGCAGGCTTGCATCCTGATGGGGGTGACGTTTGAGTATGAATATCTACACCGGGCCAGAGCTCGATAAGACCAACGCCAATTTTGCCCCGCTGACGCCCGTCTCGGTGCTCAAGCGCACCGAACGGGTTTATTCAGATCTTCCCGCGCAAATTCATGGCAGTATCCGGCGCAACTGGGGCGAGGTAGCTGAGCGGTGCAAGCGGCTTGCCTCAGCGCTCTCACAGAGAGGGGTGGGCAAGGGCGATACCGTTGCGCTGATCGCGCCCAACGTACCCGAAGCACTGGAGTGCTCGCTGGCTGTTCCCATGCTGGGGGCGGTACTCAACGCTAATAATGTGCGATTGGACGCCAAGACGCTGGGCTACATTTTAGATCATGGGGAAGCCAAGGTTCTGCTGGTCGACACCGAGTACGCCGAGCTGGCAAAAGAGGCGGTAGAGCGATCTGGACGAGACTTACTGATTATTGATATCGAGGACCCCGAAGGGCCAGGTGGGGAGTGCGTTGGTTCGCTGACTTATGACGCTCTGCTGGCAGAGGGAGATCCCGACTTTGATTACCGTCTCCCCGACGATGAATGGGATGCTCTCGCTTTGAACTACACTTCGGGAACCACTGGGCAACCCAAGGGTGTGGTCTACTCCCATCGCGGTGCCTGGACCAACGCAGTGAATAATGTGGTGACCTGGGAAATGCCCCACCACCCGGTTTACCTGTGGACATTGCCACTCTTTCATTGCAACGGATGGTGCTTTCCCTGGACGATTACGCTGCTAGCAGGCACCCATGTGTTTTTAAGGAGCCCCACAGCGGAGGGGATATACGGTGCATTCTCTGATCACGGGGTGACTCACCTGTGTGGGGCACCCATCATTATGTCAATGATTGTCAGCGCCGCAGAAGCTCAGGAACAGTCTTTCTCACAGCCTGTTCGCATGATGACTGCGGCAGCACCGCCACCGCCCCAGACCATTCTCGCCATGGAGAATATGGGCATATCCATTACTCATGTATACGGTCTGACCGAGGTCTATGGGCCCGCAGTAGTCTGTGCAGAACGGGCAACCTGGTCGAGTCTCAGCGCAGAAGAACAAGCCAAGCTGAAGGCCCGGCAGGGTGTGGCCTACGAGTTGCAGGAAGATGTCATGGTGCTCGATCCGGACACTCGACAACCGGTGCCCTGGGACGGGGTTACCCAGGGAGAGGTCGCGTTTCGGGGCAACATTGTCATGAAGGGTTATCTGAAGCAGCACGATACGACGGCAAAGGCATTTAACGAGGGTTGGTTCTGGTCGGGAGATCTAGCTGTTCAGCATTCTGATGGTTACATCGAGATCAGAGATCGTTCAAAAGACATCATCATCTCGGGTGGGGAAAATATTTCCTCCATTGAGGTGGAAAATGCACTCTACAGCCATTCGGCAGTGGCCTGTGTCGCAGTGGTGGCCATGCCCGATGAGAAATGGGGGGAAGTCCCTTGCGCGTTTGTGGAGTTGGTAGAGGGCTGTGACATTACCGAAGCCGATTTAATTGAACATGCCCGGGGTGAGCTCGCCGGCTATAAGCGGCCCAAACGCGTAATCTTTGAGGCCCTTCCCAAAACATCGACGGGTAAGATCCTCAAGACTGCCTTGCGTGAGCGTGTTGAGTCGCTCAATTAGCGCTTCTGGTAATACCGTGTATTGATGCGCCACAACGGGTGGTGCCAGAAGCCGATCGTGCCGCTGCACGGATCCGGCGCCTAGATCCCACCCGGTTGCGAATCGTTTAGCGCAGGCAGCGCATCACGCCGTGCCTGCGGTGATGCTTTTCTTGGGGTCGTAAAACGGTTTCGGCACGACGGTGGCAGTGCGGACCTCTCCGGCTATATCAACCTCAACCGAAGCGCCTATGGTGGCAGAGTCTGCCGTCACCATGGCCAGCGCAATATTTTTCTGTAGGCGAGGCGAGTACACGGCGGAGGTGACTTTTCCTATAGGAGTATTGCTCACCGACACGGGCCAGAATCGAGTATTGGGACCGGACAAACGGTCACCGTCAATTTCGAGGCCAACCTGACAGCGAGTGACGCCCTCTTGGTGGATCTTGCGTAGCGCCTCCTTGCCTATGAAGTCGGCAGGCATTTCAAGATCTACCAGTCGATCGAGACCGAGCTCGAAGGGATTCGTGGCGGCATCCATATCGGCGTGATAGGAGAGCATTCCGCCTTCTATGCGCCTGATGGAAGAGGTATGTCCCGGTTTGAGCCCCAGCGGACCGCCAACGGCCATCAGTTTCTCCCACAGCGCGTCACCTTGGGCGCCATCGAGCAGATACAACTCATAGCCCAGCTCGCTCGACCATCCGGTTCGTGAAATCACCAACGGGATGCCATCGAGTTCAAAGTGCTCCAGCCAGTAATATTTAAGGTCACGGATCTGCTCACCAAAAAGTGCGGCCATGATGTCGCCACTTTTTGGCCCCTGAAGCTGCAGAGGCGACACGTCGGGCTCACACAGACTCACCTCCAAACCAGAGTGCGTGGCAACACCCTGAGCCCAGAGCAGTACGTCGCTGTCGGCCAATGACAGCCAGAATCGGTTCTCCTCTAGCTTGAGCAGCACCGGGTCATTCAAAATACCGCCTGCTGCATTGGTAATCAGTGCGTATTTGCATTGCCCCACCTCACATTTCGAGAGATTACGTGGAGTCAGCAGCTGAACAAAGCGTGCGGCGTCTTTGCCGCTGATTTCAACTTGTCGCTCTACAGCAACGTCACAGAGGATTGCATCGTTCACCAAGTTCCAGAAGTTCTGTTCGGGATCGCCGAAAGACCTGGGGATGTACATATGGTTGTAGACGGAGAAATCGGTTGCGCCCCAGCGGACGGTGGCGTCAAAAAAGGGTGATTTGCGAATTTGAGTGCCGAAGCCAAATTCCAGCGATGCGGTGTCTGTCATGATATCTCTCTGGGTTAATGAGTATTTGCATCCGAAACCAATGGCGCTTGCAGAGCCGATGCGAACGCGCGCCGAATTGTAGGCCTTGTGTGGTAAATTGAGAGCCTCGCGGCCGGCAGTTTTTGGGTAATCATTCTCATGTTTCAGGTGCAGCAGCTCTCGGGCCTGAAATGAAACGATCCGTTCCCTCTGTTCAGGCGTACCGCCATAGCAATCCGGCGCATCCTTTCTATCGGTTCCCCCATGAATAAACTTCGGCAGGAGTGGTTCTCCAATATTCGCAGCGACTTGCTGGCGGGTTTGGTGGTAGCACTGGCACTGATACCCGAGGCGATCGCGTTTTCTATTATCGCAGGCGTGGATCCCAGAGTGGGCCTGTATGCGTCATTTTGTATTGCTGTGGTCATTGCTTTCGCCGGCGGCCGTCCTGGAATGATCTCGGCTGCAACGGGCGCAATGGCGCTGCTGATGGTGACCCTGGTCAAAGAGCATGGCCTGGAATACCTGTTTGCCGCCACCATTCTCACCGGCGTACTACAAATTATTGCGGGCTGGATTCGCCTGGGTGAGCTCATGCGCTTCGTTTCGCGCTCCGTCGTTACCGGGTTCGTCAATGCGTTGGCTATTTTGATCTTTATGGCCCAGTTGCCCGAACTGATCGACGTGCCCTATGCGGTGTACGTGATGGCGGCGGCAGGGCTTGGGATCATATATGGATTACCTTTTATTACCCGGATTGTGCCGTCTCCGCTGGTGGCGATTGTATTGTTGACGGCGGCTGCCATAGTGTTTGGCATCGATGTGAGGACGGTGGGGGATATGGGAGACCTGCCTTCTACGCTGCCGGTATTTTTGATTCCTGATATCCCTCTGAACCTGGCAACGCTGGAGATCATTTTTCCCTATGCCGTCACCTTGATGGTCGTGGGGCTGCTCGAATCTCTCATGACCGCCACAATCGTGGACGATCTGACGGACACAAACAGCAATAAAAGCCGCGAGTGTGTGGGGCAGGGTGTTGCCAACATTACGAGTGGTTTCCTCGGTGGCATGGCGGGTTGCGCGATGATCGGACAGTCGGTGATCAACGTGAAATCGGGAGGCCGTGGTCGACTCTCAACACTCAGCGCCGGTGTGTTTCTACTGCTGCTGCTGTTGTTCTTCGGTGATTGGGTTCGACAAATACCGATGGCGGCACTGGTGGCCGTCATGATTATGGTCTCGATCGGCACCTTTAATTGGGATTCGATTCGCAGTTTGCGGACCCATCCGCCGAGTTCCAGTCTCGTCATGATCGTCACGGTGGCGGTCACGGTGTCGACCCACGATCTCGCGCAGGGCGTATTATCCGGCGTGTTGCTATCAGGGTTTTTCTTTGCCCACAAAGTGGGCCGTATTTTGGTGATACGGTCTCAGTCAGAAGACGAGGGTCGGGTCCGTACCTATACGGTTCTGGGGCAAGTATTCTTTGCCAGCGCCGATCGATTTGGCCAGTCTTTTGATTTTAAGGAAGTGATTGATATCGTGCGCATTGATGTGAGTCGCGCCCACTTCTGGGATATCACTGCAGTCAGTGCCCTCGATAAGGTTGTGATCAAGTTCCGGCGTGAGGGCGCAGACGTTGAGGTGATTGGTTTGAACGAGGCCAGCGCCACGATGGTGGATCGCTTTGGTTTGCATGATAAAGAGGGGGCAGAAGACTTGCTCCTCCCTCAGTAGACGTTACCCTTGAAGCAGTCCAAAAAAATTCTTGCCTGTGTCGATCAGTCTCCCTACGCCGACTTTGTAGCCGATTACAGTGCCTGGGCGGCGCGACGGTTTTCGTTGCCTCTCGAGCTGTTGCACATCATTGATCGGCACCAGGAGACTGCGACCAGTGACGATCACAGCGGTGCTATTGGGTTCGATGCGCAGGAGAACCTGCTGAATCGGCTCGCTGAAGAGGAGGGTGAGCGGTCTCGCGAGAATCGTGAACGGGGTCGCATTTTTCTGAATGACTTGAAAAAGCGCTGCGAGGGCATAGACGGAATTACGGTTGATGTCAGACAGCGCTACGGACAA
>CALKEI010000101.1 GCA_938085095.1 uncultured Luminiphilus sp.
AGAAATTACTGGAGCACGGTGGCTTGCAGTGCGGCATCTGCACGCCGGGCGTGGTGGTGGCGGCCAAAGCGCTGTTGGAACATAACCCCGACCCCACCGAAGAGCAAGCGCGTTACTGGTTAGCCGGGAACCTCTGCCGCTGCACCGGCTACGACAAGATTATTCGTGCGGTACTGGCTGCCGCCAAAACGATTCGCGAGGAAGCAGCATGAACGCCTATCAGGAATTCAAAATCATCGGTTCGCGCCCGATCCGACCCGACGGCCTCGATAAGGTCACCGGCCGTGCCCGCTACGGCGCGGATCTCAACATGCAGGGCCAGCTCTATGGCCACGTGGTGAGGAGCCCTCATGCCCATGCGGTCATCCAGTCGATCGACTGCAGTGAAGCCCTTGCCATGGACGGGGTCCTGGCGGTGATGACCGGAGAGGATCTGGCTATACCGGGCGATCAGATGTTGGGCAGCGGCGAGGGCGCTATGGCGCTCAAGGATGTGGTGCCGATGGTCATGTCTCAGGGGAAGGTGCTTTTCCACTCTCAGGCGGTGGCAGCGGTCGCGGCGACGTCCCCCGAATTAGCAGCGGAGGCGGCTCGCGCGGTTGAGGTCATTTATGAGGTGCTGCCTGCCGTGACGGATATTCACGCTGCACTGGCTCCCGATGCGCCTATCTTGCATGACGATCGGTTTCCGGATGGTTACCCGGAGGAGCCAACCAATTTGGCCACTCATATCAGCCTGACGGTGGGGGACCCCGACGCCGCCTTCGAGAAGGCAGATGTGGTGGTCGAGCAGACTTATTCTGTGCCCATGTGCCACCAGGGCTATATCGAGCCGCAGGCGTGTGTGGCGCGAGTCGATGCCGCGGGCAGAGTCGATTTGTGGTGCTGCACACAGGGGCACTTTACCGTTCGCCATTTCACGTCTGCCGTCACCGGTATCGATTTGGGCAAGATTACCGTGACTGCATCGGAGATTGGGGGTGGTTTTGGTGGCAAGACCACCGTGTATCTGGAGCCGCTCGCTGTAGTGCTCGCCCAGAAGTCTGGTCGGCCGGTAAAGATGGTCATGGACCGTGGCGATGTTTTTCGCGCGACGGGACCTGCGCCGGGCGCAGAAACGCGGGTTAAATTGGGCGCGACGCGGGATGGCAAGTTGGTCGCGGCTGATGTCGAGTGTCTGATGGATTCCGGTGCCTATAACGGTGCCCCGGCGGGCATTGCCGCTTTCATGGCGACGGCCTGCTACAAATTCACGGACGCGCGTTCAACCGGTCGCTCTGTGTACACCAATAAGCCGAAAATTCATGCTTACCGAGCGCCGAGTATTCCCCAGGTTACCCTTGGCTTTGAGCTGGCGATTACCGAGTTAGCCGCGGCGCTCCAGATGGACCCGCTCGAGTTTCGTTACCTGAACGCAGTCGAGGAGGGTGACGCCAACATGATGGGCGCGCCCTACAACCGTATTGGTTTGAGGGAGTGCCTTGAGGTCGCGCGCAACCATCAACATTACAAGTCAGCGGTTGCGGAGGGTGCTGGGCGTGGGATCGCGATGGGGTACTGGATCAACGCGGGCATGCAATCGAGTGCAACGCTGAACGTCATTGCTGACGGCCATGTGGCTATCCTGACCGGCAGTCCTGACATAGGCGGTTCTCGGGCGTCGATGGCCCTCATGGCGGCCGAGGTGCTCGGTATCCCGTTTGAGCACATTCATCCGCAGGTGGCAGCGACTGATGCGGTGGGACACACTGATCTCACGGGTGGCAGCAGAACGACGTTAGCGACTGGTCAGGCGGTCATTCAGGCGGCAGAGCAGTGCGTGTTAGAAATGTGTCGCCGCGCTGCCGCCGAGTGGGATGTCGAACCCGGTATGGTGACCTGGTCACAGGGCGCCGCGCATTACGCCGAGCACTCCCTCACATTTGAGGCGCTAGCACAGCGCGCAGGCACCATGGGAGGCCCCCTCACCTTTTCTAGCTCACTTACTGCAGCGACTGCAGCGCCTGCTTTTGGGGTGCATATCTGTGACGCCGAGGTGGATAAAGAAACCGGCCGCACCACCATCACGCGCTACACCGCGATTCAGGATGCGGGTAAGGCGATCCACCCCGACTACGTTGAGGGTCAGATGCAGGGCGGCGCTGTGCAGGGCATTGGCTGGGCGCTCAATGAAGAGTACCTCTACGATGATGACGGCGTGTTGGAAAATCCCGGATTCCTCGACTACCGTATCCCGGTGGCCTCGGACCTGCCGTTTATCGACACCGTGATTGTGGAAGTGCCTAACCCACTGCATCCGTTTGGTGTGAAGGGTGTAGGTGAGGTGCCGATTGTACCGCCGATGCCGGCGATCGCTGAGGCGGTCTATCAGTCCACCGGTGTGCGATTCCGAAATTTGCCACTAAACCCGCCGACCATTGTCGCAGGACTCTCCAAGGCCTGAAGCACCGTCTGGCGGTAGCCGCTACTCGGGCTTTTCCTGAGTGGCGGCTTCGCTTTTCAGGTCTTCCTCGATGAATCGCAGGATCGCCTCGAGTGCGATTTCTCGGGGGAAGTCATTTTCGTCGGCAAAGATAGCCTGCGATACCTCATGTTGGCGTGCAATCGGTACCGACATCGCCCAGTGATCGGCGTTGAAAAAACCGAGGATGGTCGAGCCCGGAATCACTTGATCGTAGAACACCACCTGGCTGTCATTACGGGCGTCTTTCAAGGCCCCCAGCTTCTTGTGATAGCGCTGCAAACCGTTGGAAATGTTTTCCGGGTCAGGGAACGACACCACTGAGTAGTAACGGATATGCTCGGGTAGCGTGTGCTCGGCAAACCAGGCATCGCGATTGGCGGGACTCAGCGTCTCTAGCGCCTTAGAGTCTTTTTTCTCGCATTCGGCGCCGGGTATGAGTGTCAGCCAGCGAAGCTGTTTTTCGTCGGCCTCGTTGGCTAGCGGTGACCCCCACACTGCGCCTGCGTATGAGACCACCGCCGCGACGCGATGCGTGAGCTCTGGGTATTGCACGAGAAAAGCAAAAATATCGGGCAGGCCCTTGGAGTAGCCAAAAAGGATGAGCGGGCGCTCATCGTATTCAGGACCCAGGCCAGCGACGTAGTCAGCGATCAAATCGGCGTTGGTCTCCGAACTCGCAATGCCTTCTACCTGGATAAACCCCGTCTCGTAGCCCAGTGTCGCCACGTGGTTAGGAGCAGAGTTGTCATGATGTAGCCATCGCTTGACGCAGGAGTAGGCGAGCCCCGGCACCATCTTGCCTAGCAAATTAGTCGAAGACGGGCCCAGATCAACCGGTATTCCAGTGGGCCCCGGCTCATTATCGAAGCGCACCAAGGCGTCTTCGCAGGGCCTGTAATCAGGTAGCGACTCGCCATGATCCTCATTGGCGGCGCAAAAGATTTCCCGAAATCGCGCCCGACCATCAGTGATGTTGTAGGTATTACCCGGCTCAAATGACAGCGGCTCAATAGAATACGAAAAGGGCACGACTGCCTGGCTGGAGCAAGCGCTGAGAATCACCGTGCAACACGCCATGGTCACCCGCCGAATGGAGGCCAGAGCAGGCGGTACGGTGCAAAGGTGCATGAGGTGCCCGTTCATTGTTGCGGTGTCGTGTCCTCATCAAGAGACGGGTGCCACGCACGGTGCCACAAAAGCTGGTCAATGTCGGTGAGTGGCACCGGCGTGTCGGAAAAAAAGAAAACCGCGCGGTAACCATCGGAAAAGTAGGGATCGGGCGTCAGATTGTAGTGCGTATCCTCCTCGGTAGAAATACGAGACCCTGCGATATAGCCGACACCACTGAGGCCCTGCGAGTAGGCAAGGTCGTCCAGGAGGCTGTCGCGGGTGTGATCTACATAGGGATCAATCGCGTGGGTGGTGATGGTATTTGCCTGAAATTTAACGCCAATATCGCGGCTGATCTGTCCGATAAAGACCTCCTGTCCCTGAAAGTTGTAGGGCGCACGCCATAGCCGCATGTGGTTACGTCGACTAATTGACTGACGCGCTTTTTGCAGCCCAATGTCTTGAGAGCGTCCGTAGAGATACAGCGCGCTAATCGGAGAATAGAGGTACTGACTGCCAAATAGATAAGACCGCGTCGTTTTCATTGCCGATTTCATGTGGTTGACTTCGGTTGCGTGCCAGTTTCGCCGCACGACCGCGTTGACGATTGCCGAACGGGGCCCGATAAAAACAATATTCAGCGGATCCCCCTGCTTGGTACCCGCTTTGTTGGACGTGCAGCACGGCTCGTTCAGCAATCTATCCTGAAGTACAGCGACGTCCTCTATGTTCTCAACAGTCTGATAGATCGCATCGAGGTCGACATATTCGTAGTCGGTGGTTAATCCGGGGATTTTAATTGTAAAGGCGAAGTTAATGAGGAGATCATCTCCTAATAAGTCGACATTGACGTTTTTGTAGCCTTCGTCGAGATTGGTAAATACGTAGCCGTCTACTGTGCTGCCCGATTTAATCGGATTCTTGAACTCACTTTCTTGAAAAAAGACATCCATTTCTTTTTTTGTTTTCTTTGGGCCAGAGTGACGCAAATAGGCTGCCTCAGCGGGTGAGATATACGCGTCGTCGACAGCACTGCGCATCAGCGCTAAGTCGCCGTCCGTGTGATTCTCCACCCTTATCCAAACCGGTTGCACCCGCGACTTGTAAAGATCGGTTCCAAATAGCTGCAGGGCTTCTTCGGCAGAGGGAACGGCGGCAGTCACCGTCACGCCGTTTTTGCTCAGCGTTCTGATCTCACTCGTGTAGTCGATCTTGTCGGGGCTGATGGGTTGCTGCCAGGCTGGCGTGCAGGCCACCAAGAGCGAGCTCACCACCAGAAGGAAGGTGAGGTGATGCAGAGGTTTAAAGCATGGGGTTTTGACGCGCCTTAACATACCTCGATATTACTGGATAAATCGGGGTGAGTTACCCCTGTTTTTTTGGCGATGTTTGAGTATGGTGGCATCGGTCACTCAGGAAGGTATCGACTGGCACGGACCGCCCCTTATTAAAGCGAATATCCGAACTAACTTCGAGAAGGAAAAAGAAATGAAACGATTGATCTTGGCTTGTGCATTCTGTTTTGTACCCTTCGCCATGGCTGACGGCCACGGTGACCTCGGTCTTGAGAAGCGTCAGCCTGACGCGCCAATGAATGTCACCTCAGTCACGCTGGGACAGGACGTGACGTCTATTAGCGCTGAGGGTGATATGGAAGGCTACGGAAAGGTGTATGTCACCTATCACCTCAGTTACGACGCTGATCGTTCAGGTGGTACCGTCGACGGACAGGGTCGAGGCTTCACCCGTGACGGGTTCGCCTCCGGGCGCTTCCAAGGGTTCTGGGAGTTGGTGGAGGGTGTGGTGGTCATGCGCAACGTGGTGAACATTACGAATGGCCAGATGAATCTCGATGTCATCAAATTCAATCCACTCACCCGTGATCTCATGGTGCAGGCCTACATTCTTAAATAGCCTTATGTAGAAGCAAAAACCCCGCAATTGCGGGGTTTTTTTGGCATGAGCCAAGTCGTCTTGAGGTAGCCAAAAGGGGCTAGCTTTTGATCTGCGCCTTGATGTTCTTCTCGGTGGTCTTGCCGTAGGGAGGCAGGATGCCACCCAGCTTGGCCACATTGAACTTCAGGCTCTGGCTGTAAACTGACTTTGCGTGGCTGAAGGTCTTGAAGCCCTCAATGCCGTGGTAAGAACCCATGCCAGACGGGCCCACGCCGCCAAAGGGCATGTCTTCCTGCATGATGTGGAAGATCACATCGTTGATGCACACGCCGCCAGAGGTGGTGCGATGCAGGAAGGTCTCTTCTTCGCCCTTGTCCGTGCCGAAGTAATAGGCAGCCAAGGGTCGTGGGTTGGCGTTGATATAGTCGATGGTCTCATCGAATTCTTTGTAGGTGCGGATTGGCAGCAGCGGACCAAAGATTTCCTCTTCCATGCAGAGCGCGTCACTCTCAGGCGACACAATCAGCGTGGGCGGAATCTTAGCAGTACCGTTACCAAAGTCCTCATTCGCAGGATTCAGCGGGATGATGCGGCAGCCGCGCTGCTCCGCATCCTCAAGGTAGCCGCTTAGGCGCTTGTGGTGCCGCTCGTTAATCACGGCGGTATATTGATCATTGTCACGTAGGTTCGAGTACATCTCGTTGACGGTCTTAGTCGCGAGGCTGACCACTTCTTCTAGCTGCTCCTCGGGCACCAGCAGGTAGTCCGGCGCGAGGCAGATCTGGCCAGCGTTGAGGGTCTTACCCACCATCACGCGCTGAATCGCCTGCTCGAGATCCGCTGAGCGCGAGATCACGACGGGTGACTTACCGCCAAGCTCAAGCGTTACAGGCACCAGGTTGCGTGCCGCCGCGGTGAGAATATGGCGGGCGATGTTGGTCGCGCCAGTGAAGATCATGTGGTCAAAGGGCAGGGCGGAAAAGGCCTGGCCGACTTCGGGGCCACCTGAGAAGGTGGTGACCTCCGTAGGATCAAAGGCCTCGGCCACAATTTCTTCAATGACCTTGGACGTTTCGGGCGTGAATTCTGAGGGTTTGATCATCGCCCGGTTGCCGGCAGCGAGAATGCCCGCGAGGGGCTGGAATACCATGGCTACCGGGAAATTCCAGGGGGCGACAATGCCCACAAC
>CALKEI010000102.1 GCA_938085095.1 uncultured Luminiphilus sp.
AACGGATCCGGTGTGGCTCCGCGATACCTCCAATTCCCCGCTCGTCTAGCGCGGCTTGCATGCCCCGCTCCTGAAGCACCTGCCGCTCCTCTGAAGACAGGAAGCCTGCTCGCTCCTTTCGGTGTCGGGCGTGATCTTCCCGCATCGCATCTTGCAGTACCTCAGAGGCATCAACACGCCGCTGCAACTGGGCAATCGCGCCTGCAGCCTCAAGCCGGTCAATGCGCAGACAAATATCTGAGCCCACCAACCAGTAAAGCGTCGGGAACGGTTTGCCGTCTACGATAGAAGCGACCCGAATGACCAACGGTTCACCCTCCTCATCGAAAACGGGTATCGCGCGCAATCCCCTGGGATCTCTTCCCAATAGTGTTGCGACGCGGAGCCGCTGAGCCTCTGAGGGGAGTGATAGTGCGGGGTCAGACTTCATCATGGAATCTTAACATCGGCCACAATTGACCCTGGTATCGCGGAAGAGTACTGTGCCCGCCATCAGGTGCCTACCGATCTCATGGTCTGGGTAGGTTAAAAGGGAAGTCCGGTGAGAAACTTTCAAGTCCGGCGCTGCCCCCGCAACGGTCATCACATTGGTGAGAGCCCGATACCTGCCTGATACAACCTCATCATGTGAAGCGGAGGGCTTCTGCAGGATGCATCCGATACACCCGGTAGTGATGCCGCGCTGTGTTCCGCATCCCCAGCCCTGCCAACGCTTGATGGCAACTCAGAGCACAACGCTGACAGGCGAAAGGGATGGCACCAATGAACTCATACCGTAACCGTAGGCTGGGGACTGGCCCGTTTAGGCTTCAGACTGTCACCTTCTCTAACAGAGAAAACAGTACTGACTTATCACGCCGTGCGCGGGCTGCCGCGCTCTCGATCATGACGTGCTTCGCGCTGCCGGTCGTTGGGGCGACCTTGGCCTCCGCAGAGGAACAGCCGGCTGCGGGTGCTGTTGAGGAAGTGATCGTATCCTCCCGCACACCTGATCTGATCGATCAAATTGGTGTCTCCGTCAGCGTACTAGACAGCGAAGACATGCGCTCGCTGGGCTACGCGGATCTGGGTTCATTGTTAGACACGCAACCCGGCGTGACCGTGACCATGGATGGCGGCTACGGTAAGGCTGCGGCGGTGAGGATTCGTGGCGAGGAAGGTTATCGCACACGTATCGTGCTGGACGGCATCAATATCGCTGATCCTTCTTCCCCCCAGATCAGTCCTCGCATTGAGCACCTTATGAGTAGCGGACTGTCTCGGGTAGAGATTTTGCGCGGCCCGCAAGGACTGTTATGGGGCGCGGACGCCGGTGGCGTGATTCTGATGTCCACCACTGATGACAACGCTGAGACCGGGCTCGAAGGCTTCTTCGAGGCTGGTGGTGACGATTTTTATCAAGCTGCCGTGAATGGCGTGGTGAGCGGCGATCGCTTGACCGGGTCTATCTCCATTGCGCAACTAGAGACAGATGGCATCAATGCCAGAGATATCGATGGCGTGAATCCAGATCGCGATGGTTATGAAAATACCACTGCTCACGGGGCCCTCTCGATGGCGCTCAATGACGCTTTTTCGCTGCACCTCGCCGCAACTGACCTATCGGGCGACAACGAATACGATGGGTGCTACGACGTCGCAACCTTTGCCCTCATCCACGATTGCGAAGACGAATACGAACAGCAGGCCTGGCGCGCGGCGGCTCGATACACGTCTGATCAGCACTCGGTCGAGCTCAGTTTTGCCTCCAGCGAGACGGAGCGAGCCTTTTTCTCAGCGAAGCAACTCTCCTACGAGACCAGCGGCGAGACAGAAACCCTCTCATTGGTCGGCTCCTGGCAAGCCACCGGCAACACTCGATTCACCTATGGGTTGGATCAAGAGGAGCAATCGCTATCCGACGCCAGCACTAATTGGTCCAGAGATAACACGGGAATCTACCTTGAGGCCCAGCAACGCTTTGGTCAGGGCGTCATGACGTTGGGCTGGCGGCACGATGACAACGATGATTTTGGAGAGTTTGAGAGCTGGCGAGTCAGCGGGCGATACGCGCTCGCCGGCATTGCCGAAGGGTGGGCGTTGCGCGGCGCAATTGGCACCGGTTTTAGAGCCCCCAGCCTCTACGAAATCGCTTACAACAACGGTCCGTTTGCCTATCCACCCGCCGCAGGCACGCCGCTGCTCGAGGAGCAGTCGGAAGGTTGGGAGATCGGCCTGCTGGGCAGCATTGGGCAATTGGCGTTAGAGCTCATTTGGTTTGACCAGCAGATCGACAATGAAATCATCTACGATCTCGCCACTTACAGCGGCTATCTGCAGACGAGCGGCACGAGCACCTCAGAAGGTGTCGAACTGATCGCGAGTCTGCCGCTCTCTCAACACTGGCTGATAGAGGGAAACTTCACCTGGATGGACGCCGCCCAGCAAAATGGAAGTGATCGACCTTATCGACCGGAGCAAACTGGCCGGCTGAGTATTGTGTGGGAGCACAGCGCATGGTCGACAAGACTGACCGCGCGACATACCGGTGAAGCGACCGACCCCTTCATGACGTCCATTGACGATACCCTGACGGTAGATCTGACCGCCAGGTGGGAGGCTTCTCCCCGCTGGTCTCTGGAGGCAAGAGTGCTTAACCTTACTGACCAATCTGATCAACAACTGCCCGGTTACCGTATGCCCGGCATAACCGCTTATGCGGGCATTCGCATGAATCTCTAGGACGGAACCATGGATCGCACCACCAAACACAATAAGGCCATGGCCAAGCAGAAAGCCGCCGTGGATGACGGTATTGCCAAGGCAGATGTCGAGCGAGGTGTCAGCGTCTTACTCACCGGCGATGGCAAGGGCAAGACCAGCTCGGCCTTTGGCATGGTCATGCGCGCGTTGGGATATGGTCAATCAGTGGGCATCGTCCAATTTATCAAAGGCGTTCAGTCTTCAGGCGAGGAAGTCTTTGTGAGGGAGCAGTTGCCCGGCGTGACGCTTTACCAGATGGGGACCGGTTTCACCTGGGATACTCAGGATCGAGAGGGCGATATCGCCGCGGCACAGCGCACATGGGAACATGCCGTAGCAATGTTGCAAGATGCCCGTTATGACCTGGTGGTACTTGACGAGCTCACCTACATGCTGGCCTTCGATTACTTACCAGAGCGAGAGGTTATCGCCGCGCTCACCGGTCGACCCGAATCGCAAAGCGTGGTCGTGACCGGGCGGGGTGGTGGCCAGGCATTGCGGGAAGCGATGGACACGGTCTCCGAAGTGAAAGAAATTAAACACGCTTATCGCGCCGGCATTCGCGCCAGACAGGGCGTAGACTACTGAATATGGCCACGCACCCTGCGATACGCCCGGGCGCCTTTATCCGCTACAAATTTCTGAACTCGCTGTTTCTGGGCCTGTCGGTTGGCGCTGTATTCATTCTCTATACGCCTTTATCACCGGCCATCTTCTCTGCGGGCGGTATTGGGCTGGCGCTGGGCACATTGATGGTCGCTACCCAGTATCGCCGCATTCTTGCACCGGGCTGGTTTTTTCGCCTGTCGCTGCTGGTTGAGCTGATCACCCTCAGCGGGGTCGCAGCAGTGCTCATTCTGCCGCTTGAGCTGCCTCTGGCACTGTTCGTTTATATCGGCTACCAGCTCACCTTCTCTTTGGGTAGTTATCTCGTGCGCTGTGAAACCTTGCTGATGGTCTCCATCGAGCAACTGCGAAAGCTGGATATGGCCAAGCAGGCAGGTTACCTGCTGGGCATGGCAGGCGCTTGGGGTATTTATGCGGGACTGGAACAGTTCGCCGGCATTGATGGGCGCGTCGAACAGGTCATTTCCCTGCACTGGGTGCTCGTGGTTATCGAGACGCTGGTACTGGTATCACTCTGGTACGCCTTCAACCGCGACCAGCTTGACACTGATCATCCGCTGATTGACCAAGAGAGTCTGCTGACCCGCAACTAGTCAAGAAGATCGGGCTGCTCCGCCAAGATCACGTCGAAGAGCGGTTGCGCACTGAACCAACCCGCCAGCGTACTGCCCACCTGTCCCGCGGTATGCAACGCCATATCGTGAGGTATGGGACTCGTAGTCCCCGCCGCGTCCGCCATGAGCTGTGCCTGACAACTCCGTTCAAACGTCACGTACCACCACAGCGCCTCGTCCACCGATTCCCCCACCGTGAGGTGACCGTGATTCTTAAGCACAATGGCTTTTTTGTCGCCCAACGCCGCGGCCAACCGCTCACCTTCGCTCATTGAGACCACAACGCCCGTGTAATCATCGAGCAGCGCAAGATCGCCATAAAAAGCACAGGCGTCTTGTGTAATGGGGTCGAGCCGTCGCCCCAAAGCCGACCAGGTCTTGCCATAGATCGAGTGCGCATGAGCGGCAGCCGTTACCTCCGGGCGGGTCTGGTGAATATGGCTGTGGATGGTGAAAGCGGCACCATTCAAGAGACCTTCGCCCTCAACGATATCGCCCGCATGACTCACTCGTATCAGATCAGAGACCCGTATCAGCTTAAATGAACGTCCCATAGGGTTGACCCAGAACGTGTTGCTGTCGATGGGGTCGCGGACGGTAATGTGCCCTGCCACCCCCTCATCAAATCCAAACTTACCAAATATTCTCAGCGCAGCCGCCAATCTTTGCTTGCGGTGCAACTGCTCGGCCACCGGGTCCAAACCTTCCCCCGGCATCGCTGCCAGATCAGCGTTCATCACCAACTGGTTGACCTTCTCATTCATCCTTCGTCACTCCTGTTTTCACGCCAATAGCGGGCTGCGTCGCGCGCCAGCTCCCCCTCTGAGGGCGCCTCCTCGCCCTGCGACGCCAGATAGGCGGTATAAGTGCTCAAGACTTCCCCTGCCTGAGCAGAAACCTCCTCGGGGCGCAGTGGGTCGCCACACTCGTCACAACACAGTTTCGCTCGAGTTTGCTTTCCACAGAGGCTGTGGCGGTAATACTGAGGTGGGCCATTACCATCGTCGAGCCAGTCGTCGCCCCATTGGCTCAGCGTCATGAGCACCGGATACAGCGCCAGGCCCTTGCGGGTCAGCCGGTACTCATAGCGGGTCGGTCGCTCCATATAGGCGACTCGTGTCAGGACCCCCTCGTCAACCAGCTTGCGCAGACGCTCGGACAGCCGATGTCGCGTGACCCCGAGACTGCGCTGGAAGTCGTCAAAGCGCCGTGTGCCACGAAACGCATCGCGAATAATAAGCAAGGTCCACCGCTCACCGAGCACCGCCAGTGCGCGGGCTACCGAACAAGCCTGTTGGTCGATTTCTTCCCACTTCATGCTTAAGAGAGTGCAGGCGCGGCGCGCCAAACGCAAGCGCGGGCACCGAAGTGCCCGCGCGATTTCAATCCCTTACTACGACTCGTTCAGCCAAACTGATTCATCGTGTTGTCATCGCCGGCGGCCTTTAGCGCTGCATCACCAGAGAAGTACTCTTTGTGATCATCGCCCATGTCTGACCCAGCCATGTTTTGATGCCTGACGCAGGCGATACTTTGACGGATCTCCTTGCGCTGTACGCCGGCCACGTAACCCAGCATGCCCGCTTCACCAAAATACTCTTTGGCGAGATTATCTGTTGAGAGCGCGGCCGTATGATAGGTAGGCAACGTGATCAGGTGATGGAAGATTCCCGCCTCTCGCGCGCCGTCACGCTGGAAAGACTGGATCCGCCGATCCGCCTCGACCGCCAGCTCTGTCTCGTCATAACCGGCGTCCATAAGCGCCTCGCGATCATAAGCTGAGACGTCCTGCCCAGCTTCAGACCAGGCATCGAAAACCTGCTGGCGAAAGCTGAGCGTCCAGTTAAAGGATGGGCTGTTGTTATAGACGAGCTTGGCATCAGGTACCGCCTCACGAATGCGGTTCACCATGGCGGCGATCTGTCCCACATGGGGCTTTTCGGTTTCGATCCAGAGCAGGTCAGCGCCGTTTTGCAGCGACGTGATGCAGTCGAGTACCACGCGATCTTCGCCTGAACCCTTGCGAAACTGGAATAGCCCAGAAGCCAGCCGAGCGGGCCTAAGCAGTTTGCCGTTGGCCTTGACCACGACGTCGCCATTGGCGATGTCATCCGCGCTCTCGATGTAGTCGCCGTCTAGGAACCCGTTATACAGGTCGCCCAAATCCCCAGGCTCCTGCGTCACCGCAATCTGCTTGGTCAGGCCTGCGCCCAATGAATCAGTGCGTGCGACGATGATGCCGTCTTCGACACCCAGCTCCAAAAAGGCGTAGCGAATGGCACGAATCTTGGCGATGAAGTCTGCGTGAGGCACCGTGACCTTGCCATCCTGGTGGCCGCACTGCTTTTCGTCAGAAACCTGATTCTCGATCTGGATAGCGCAGGCGCCGGCCTCGATCATGCGCCGCGCTAACAGGTAGGTCGCCTCCTCATTGCCAAAGCCTGCATCAATGTCGGCAATGATGGGCACGACGTGCGTTTGAAACTCGTCAATCTGATTGATAATGCTTTTGACTTCGACCTCATTGCCGCCTTCTCGGGCCGCATCGAGAGCGCGGAACAATCCGCCCAGCTCACGGGCATCGGCTTGGCGCAGAAAGGTATAGAGTTCTTCGATCAGGGCAGGCACCGAGGTTTTTTCATGCATAGACTGATCGGGCAGCGGACCAAACTCGGAGCGCAATGCAGCGATCATCCAGCCAGAAAGATAAAGGTACCGTTTATCAGTATTACCGAAGTGCTTCTTAATTGAGATCAGCTTTTGCTGTCCAATGAAACCGTGCCAGCAACCCAGTGACTGCGTGTAATGCGCCGGATCGTTATCGTAATCCGCCATGTCCTTGCGCATGATCGCCGCCGTGTAGCGAGCGATATCAAGTCCGGTCTTGAAACGATTCTGAAGCCGCATGCGGGCCGCATACTCAGGGCTGATATCAGACCAACTGGTGGCCTGTTCACAGCTTACTTCCAACGCTTTAATCGTATCTGCGTATGACGACATAGTGTCTCTCCCACTGGTCGGTGTTGCTGTCAGCGCAACGTCAAGAAGCCGGCAGTCTAGGCCCCGGCCCATCATTTTCAAACCAAATAGAGGTCATACCTACCATTCATTAAAAAAATGACTAATTCAGTAGGTGTAAGGCTTCTCTTTAAGTTGCGGCCGTTTCACCCTAGACTCCCGCCTTTGCCCAACGCCCCGCGCAAAGGGCGTGTCTGTCAGGAGAAGACAGCATGAGTGAACCGCTGGTAAGCATCATTATGGGATCCCAATCAGACTGGGAAACCATGCAGGCTGCCACCACCGTTTTGACGGACTTGGGTATTCCCTTTGAGGCCCGGGTAGTGTCTGCGCATCGCACGCCAGCGAGGCTGGTCGAGTTTGCCGAGGGCGCGGCTGAACGCGGGATTCAGGTCATTATTGCCGGCGCCGGCGGCGCCGCGCATCTGGCGGGCATGGCGGCTTCTATGACGCATTTGCCCGTTATTGCGGTTCCTGTTTCCAGCAAGCAACTCAAGGGCATGGATAGTTTGCTCTCCATGGTGCAAATGCCACGTGGCGTTGCCGTAGCCTGCCAAGCTATCGGTGAACCGGGTGCCTACAACGCCGGCCTGATGGCCGCCCAAATTCTGGCCACTTCAGACCCCGCGCTATCGGAGGCCGTGCAGCGCTGGAGAGCGGAACAAACTGCAAACGTACCCGACGCCGTCGACTGATGCGCATCGCCATCGCAGGATGCGGCCAACTGGCCAGAATGCTGGCTATCGCCGGCTGGGAAATGGGCCATCACTTCTCCTTCATCGCGGACCCCGGTGAGAGCACTGATTGCGTTAACGGTCTGGGGCCCGTTGTCGTCCGGCATGACAATCAAACCCCCGCAGACCTCTACGAGGCTTTGGGTTACCCCGACGTGCTGACCGTTGAAAAAGAACACGTCAGCGTGCCGATGCTAGAGGGGCTCTCGGATCACTGTCTGGTGGCGCCCTCCGCCGAAGCCATCAGGATTTGTCAGCATCGCGGCAGAGAGAAGACACTACTGCAATCGCTGGGCATCGAAACAGCGCCCTTTCATTTGGTTGACGATGCGCCATCACTGGTCGACGCCGTAACTGCCGTCGGTTATCCGGCCTTTGTGAAGTCCTGCGAGCAAGGATACGACGGACAGAATCAATGGCGCCTGCGAGACAGCGCTGCGTTGGAGGCCCTCGCCCCTCAAATGCACGCGCTCCCGCCACTCGTGGTCGAGGGCGCAGTCCACTTTGATAGAGAGTTATCCATGATTGCCGCGCGCTCGGTCAGCGGCGAGGTAGCGCTTTATCCGCTGGCCGAAAATCGCCATAGAGAAGGCATTCTGCTCACCTCCGAAGTGCCGGCAGCCGAAGTGAGCGCGGAAACAGAGGCACAAGCGACCCAAATTGCCCACCGGTTACTCGAGCACTGGTCCTATGTGGGCGTACTCTCCATCGAGCTTTTTGATGAGGGGGGCTCGCTGCGCGTTAATGAGCTGGCGCCCCGCGTGCACAATAGCGGCCATTGGTCTCAAGATGCCGGCGTTGCCTCCCAATTCAGTAACCACATTCGCGCCATTACGGATACCCGGCCTGGGGCCACCCAGCCCTCCTGTTACGCCGGCATGCTGAATCTGCTCGGGCGCACACCTGATACAGCGCTCCTGCAGGCAGACGACGTTAGCCTGCACTGGTATACCAAATCGGTTCGCAGTCGTCGCAAAGTCGGGCACCTCAATGTGCAGGCGCCGGATCGCGAGCAGTTAAAGAAGCGGTTATCTGAACTGGAAGCGGCGCTGTACCCCGAAGGTGAACCACTCTAAGCGAGGTGTCCCGCTGTCGAGACAGCGGCCACAGTCAAATGATGACTCGACGTACGTCGGCATGATCGTGCAAGCCTGAGTAAGACTAACCGTCGCGTTTTTTGTGGCGCGCTTTTTTTTCGGATTTCTTGATGTGGCTCATCATGCGTCTGCGACGTTCTACCTGACGCTGGGTAAGCTTGTTTCGCTTGCCTGCATAAGGATTTTCGCCCGAGCGCAGTTCAATCCGAATAGGCGTGCCATGCAAATCCAGTTCACGGCGAAAGGTCTTTTCAAGATAGCGTTGATAACTCGTCGGCAAAGCCGCTGTCTGAGTACCATGCACTACAACCACGGGTGGGTTTTGCCCCCCGGCGTGGGCATAACGTAACTTGACGCGCCGGCTATTGACCATCGGTGGCGGGTGAGTCGACACCGCATCCTCCAGAATCCGGGTGAGCCGCGGAGTACTCAATGAACGGGTCGCTGCGTCGTGTGCGGCATGAATCGAGCCATAAAGTTTACCGACACCCGAACCATGTAAAGCCGAAATAAAGTGCGTATCCGCGTAATCAATAAATTGGAGCCGCCGATGCAATTCCGAGCGAATCCAATCGCGCTCATCAGATTCAATGCCATCCCACTTATTTAACGCGATCACCAGTGCACGGCCCGCATCGATGCACTGTCCCAGCAAGTGCAAGTCCTGCTCAACAATACCCTCGTGGGCATCGAGGATCAGAATGACTACCTGTGCATCGGCAATCGCCTTGAGCGTTTTTACGATTGAAAACTTCTCCACCGCCTCCCGCACATTTTTGCGCTTGCGCACCCCCGCGGTATCGATCAGCGTGTAGTGCCGTCCCCGGCGCTCATAGTCAATGTAGACGCTGTCGCGGGTTGTTCCGGGCTCATCGAAGACGACCACCCGCTCTTCACCTAACAGCCGGTTCACAAGCGTCGACTTACCCACATTGGGGCGCCCGACAATGGCGACGCGAATCGCGCCGTTATTGCTTGCTTCGTCATCGGGTTCATCCTGTTCCGCCCAGGGACTCAACACGTCCGCTATGAGCTTTTTGACGCCGCGGTTGTGAGTCGCCGCGATGCTATGAATGTGCTCGACACCCAGCTGATAAAAATCGCTGGCAGCAATGTCTTCGCCAACACCGTCAATTTTATTCACGACAAGATGAAAAGCCTTGCCCTGAGTTCGCAGGTAAGTCACCAAAGCTTCGTCACCCGGATGAAGGCCTGATCGTCCGTCTACCAGCAACAGCACGACATCGGCCTCTGCGATTGCGGCCATAGATTGGTCCGCCATGGCCGCATCGATGCCCTCTTCTTCGCCCGTGATACCGCCAGTGTCGATAACAATAAAAGCGGTCTCCTCCAGTCGCCCCTGACCGTATTGGCGATCGCGGGTAAGACCGGAAAGATTCGCTACCAGAGCGTCTCGACTGCGAGTCAGTTGGTTAAAGAGGGTGGATTTGCCGACGTTTGGACGGCCCACCAAGGCGAGCACGGGGAGCATGGCGTCAGTTTCGCGCTTCGACGTCGTAGGCTTTGAGGCTACCGTCGTTCGTGTAGACAAACAGGCGATTGCCCCGCGCAATCATATCCGCGCGGGCACCATTGGAATCGACTTTGGTGCGGCCAACAATCTCACCATCGACCTGTGAGAGCAGATGAAGATAACCCTCAAAGTCGACCACCGCCACATAACTGTTTACCGGCGTCGGCCTCGATAACTCGCGGAATCCCAGATCAATGTTCTGCCAGCGCACTCCCTGCCCATTTCGCAGAAACGCGCTGACCGTGCCGTCATCGTCAGCGATATAGACGTTGCCAAAGCCAACACCCACGCCGGACACCGAAGAAACATTTCGCTGCCATAGCCGCCTGCCAGAGCGAGTATCAATCGCGACCAATCTGCCCTGATAACTCGCGACATAGAGCTCACTGCCCTGTAACGCCATGGAGCCATCAATATCGATAATGCGCTCAATCTCGGAGCGCCCTTGTGGAACTGCGACCCGCGCCTCCCAAGCGACATTACCCGAGCGAAGATTAATCGCGACCACCTTGCCGTCAGCAAAACCGGCAATGGCATTATCGCCCAGGATCATGGGAGTACCCGTGCCCCGCAGCGTCAATACCGGCACATCGCTGGTATAGGTCCAGCGCACCTCGCCCGTGTCGTAGTCGAACCCCATCAGCTTGCCGTCATAAGTCTGGGCTACGACATACCGACCATCACCCTGAGGCGCCGAGAGCACCTCGCCGGAGACCACCGTGCGCCAGATTTCTTCGCCGCTGTCGGCGGACAATCGCATCACCAGCCCTTCGGAAGCACCGACGAAAATCGCATCGCGGTGATGTCCCACCCCTCCAGACAGGGCGAGATCCAGATCGCGCTTCCAGCGAACCCGGCCCGTCTCCGCGTCTACAGCTGCCACCCTGCCCTCTGCCGAGGCCACATAAAGGCTATCGTCCACCAGAATCGGATTAATCTTGTAGAGACCCTCACCCTGACCGTCGCCAACACCACGAGACCAGCGGCTCTTGAGCTTCACCTGTTCGCTAATTTTTTGCAGCTCAACAGGCTCACGGGGATCAAATTCATCGTCGCTGAACCAGCCTGTAACCGTGCTACAGCCTGCGCTGAACGCAAAACTTACTAACAGAATTAAGCGACTTAGCCGACTCATCAGCTGGCATCCTCTGGATTATCGGGCCCGGGTGAGGCGGGTAGGCGCGTCTCGAGCGTCCGCACCTTATTGTCGAGGACCGCACTGAACTGCCCTAAGCCTGCAGCGAGATCGCGACCATAGCGGTAAGCGGTGAGCGCTTCGTCAGTTCGGCCCGCAGCGAGATGAATATCTCCCTCTGCCTGCGCGTAAGCCACAGGATACGCCTCGCTACCTTGCGATAAAATCGCCAGCGCTTCGGGCTCTTTGCCCTCTGCAGCCAGCACGCGAGCCAACCGCAATTGTATCAACTGACCGATATCCGAACGGGTATCACCGGCGGAAAGCGCCCAGCGTAATGCCGACTCCGCCGCGGCCAGGTCTCCCGCCTCGACGGCAATACGTGCCTCGAGCATGGCGCCAAAACGGGCATAATTGGAACCGCTGTGCTCGTCCTTTAACTGCGCTGCCAGCGCTTGTAGTGGCTCGGCATCGCCGCCTTCGAGCTGAATCGCCAGCATGCTTGCATAAAGGTCTGAGGCTGCTTCGGCCTTTGACGCGCCAAAGCCTTGATACTGCTGCCAACCGACCGTACCCAGCACCGCCACTACTACCGCAGCGACGATGCCCTTGCCGTTCTCATCCCACCAGCGTTTGAGGGCCTCAAGATCTGCCTCATCTTGCATATGATCTGCCACGCGCGACTCCTTTTTTCAGGCGCTATGTGCTTCTGCGAGATAACCCGCCAAAAACGTTGCCAGTTCGCCGTCGGCAATCGTCTGCTGCTCGGCATCGACCCGCAGGGGTTTCAGGGATACCTGATTGGCCGATACCTCGGCTTCACCGTAAACCAACGCCCACGCCGCGCCACTTTTGTCGGCGCGTTTGAACTGACTCTTAAAGCTTCCCCCACCCAAGTGCTGGACGATATCAAGATCCGGAAACTGCCGACGCAGTGCATCCAGCCTGGGTAGGCTATGTCGATAGGCGTTTTCATCCGCCGTGACGACGTAGAGATCTGCCGCGGCCGTGACTGTAATATCCAGCGACTGCATGAGCAAGATCAGTCTCTCGAGACCCACCGCGAAACCGGCCGCAGGTGTGTCCTTACCGCCGAAGGTGGCCACCAGTGTATCGTAGCGCCCGCCCCCGCAAACGGTACTTTGGGCGCCAAGACGGTCGGTTGTCCATTCGAATACCGTTTTGTTGTAATAGTCGAGTCCGCGCACCAGCCGCGGATTGACCACATACGTGACACCCAGCAAATCCAGTTGACTGAGCAACGCCGCAAATTCTGCCTGCGTTTCGGTATCGAGATACTCTGACAACGCCGGAGCCGATTCGAGCAGCGCCTGCGTCTCAGGGTTCTTACTATCGAGAATACGAAGCGGGTTGGTATCCAGCCGGCGTTGGCTGTCAGCGTCGAGCTGATCCCGATGACCCGACAGGTAGTCAACCAGCGCCTGCCGGTAGCGAACGCGATCAGCAGCAGAACCAATGCTGTTGATTTCGAGCTGCAGCGCATCATCCACACCGAGGCGCCGCCAAAGCTGGCGACTGAGCGCAATCAGCTCGACATCCTGATCGGGCGTTGCGACCCCGAAAGCCTCCACTCCCAGCTGGTGAAACTGCCGCTGACGACCCTTTTGGGGTCTCTCGTAGCGAAACATCGGCCCCATATACCAAAGACGCTGGGTGGTGACTGCCAGATTATGCTGCACTATCGCCCTGACACACCCCGCTGTGCCCTCGGGGCGCAGGGTCATGCTGTCATCATTGCGGTCGGGAAAGCTGTACATTTCTTTTTCGACAATGTCGGTGACTTCACCGATAGAACGAGCAAAAAGATCTGTGGATTCAATGATCGGCAACCGGATTTCAGCATAGCCATAGCTCGACAGTACCTCTAGAGCCGCCGTTTCCATTGACTGCCACAAAGGTGTCTGATCGGGCAGGATATCGACCATCCCACGTATCGCTCGATAAGTTGTCATGCCGTGAGCGTCAGAGTGTGCTGGAAATAATGTTCGCTTCCCGCTCAGAGCGAGCGACTTCGATCGCCTCAGCGCGGTCACGAATCACGGACTCGAGGTGATCAACAAAGTCCTGATTACTGACTTTGTGATCCGGCTCCCCGGCGATATAAATCAGGTTGCTGGGGGTCGCGCCTGTCAGCCCGACATCGGCCTCCCGCGCCTCTCCCGGCCCGTTAA
>CALKEI010000103.1 GCA_938085095.1 uncultured Luminiphilus sp.
AGGGCAGAGGACCGTATGGTGATCGACGCCGGTGCTGATGAGCGCCGCTGCGTCGCGTGCGGCTTTGTGGAGGCCCGCCCAGACGCTGGCGTCAGCGCGCTGCCAACCCGCGTCACTCGCGCCGCAGCACGGCGCGTCGAGACCGAAGCCGAGACGGTCCGTTTGCTGGAGGACTGAGGGCCGGCCCCGCTCTACATAACCTAAGATTATGCGGGGAATTAATAAAAAGCATTAGTATTCATAACCCGCTCCACTGACCATACGCTCCGTTCATGGGCCGTGACCTTTTGCCCATTTTATTTTCAGCAAATTCGCTATAATCCCGGCGCTTTTTGACCCCCTCAGTGGCTCGGGGTTCTGTGCCACACAACCATATGGAGTACGCGCGCGATGAGGAGAGTATTCTCAGGAGCGGCTTTGACATTACTGGCGCCCCTCGCTGCGGCCCAGAACCAAGTCAACATGTCACCGGGCGTGACAGAGATTGGGGCTGACATTTTCGAGCTTCACATGTTGATTATGTGGATCTGCGTGGTAATCGGCGTCGCGGTGTTCGCGGTGATGTTTTACTCCATGTATGCGCACAGAAAGTCTAAAGGCCATCAGGCTTCACAATTTCACGAGAGCACGAAGGTCGAGGTGGCCTGGACGGTTGTTCCCTTCCTGATCCTCATTGCCATGGCAGTGCCGGCGACATCGACCCTGCTCGAGGTGTATGACAACGACGAAGCCGAGTTGGACGTGCTGATTACGGGTTACCAATGGAAGTGGAAATACGAGTACCTTGAAGCATCAGGGGAGCCCGTCGCTTTTTTTTCCAACCTCGCCACCCCGCAGGAAGAGATTTACAACACCGAGCAAAAGGGTGAGAACTATCTCCTTGAAGTGGATGAGCCACTGGTGATTCCGACCAATACGAAAGTTCGGTTTCTGATTACGGCTAATGACGTGATTCACTCTTGGTGGGTGCCGGAAATAGCCGTCAAGCGCGACGCCATTCCGGGGTTTATTAACGAGGCATGGACCCGTGTGCCGCAGGAAGGCATTTACCGAGGCCAATGTACGGAGCTGTGCGGCGCTTATCACGGATTTATGCCGGTTGTGGTGCACGCGGTCTCTCGGGATGAGTTTGACGCCTGGATGGCGGCCAAACGCGGTGCCGCCATCACCCAGGCAGCACTCGCCACACAGACACTACCGGTCGATGAGCTAATGGATCAGGGTAAGGCGATCTATGACAGCGCCTGTCTCGCTTGCCATGGCGCGCAGGGCGAGGGTGGGATTGGCAATGCGATCGCCGGCAGTGCATTGGTTTTGGGCGATCTGTCGGACCACATGGCGGTCGTTGCTAAAGGCGTCTCGGGCACCGCGATGCAGGCATTTGGCGGTCAGCTTAACGACGTTGAAATGGCGGCGGTACTGACTTACCAGCGCAACGCGTTTGGCAATAATACGGGCGATGTCGTCCAGCCCGGTGACGTCACCGGCATGAAGAACGGTTAAGGGAGAGCATACGATGGGTGATCATCATCACGGACCCGCCACGGGCATCACGCGCTGGCTTTTTACGACCAATCACAAAGACATCGGCACGATGTACCTGTGGTTCTCCTTCGCTATGTTTTTGCTCGGCGGCTTCTTCGCGATGGTTATTCGCGCAGAATTGTTCCAGCCGGGTATGCAGCTTGTTGAGCCGGCATTTTTTAATCAGATGACAACCCTGCACGGGTTGGTGATGGTATTTGGCGCGATCATGCCGTCCTTTGTGGGGCTGGCTAACTGGCTAATACCGATGATGATTGGCGCGCCGGATATGGCGCTGCCGCGCATGAACAACTGGAGTTTTTGGATCTTGCCGCCTGCCTTCCTGATGCTGGCGTCAACGCTGTTTATGGAAGGCGGTGCGCCGGCTTTCGGATGGACTTTCTATGCGCCGCTGTCAACAACCTATGCGGCGCCATCGGTGACCTTCTTTATTTTCGCCATCCACATTTTGGGTGTGTCGTCCATCATGGGCTCTATCAATATCATTGCTACCGTGATGAATATGCGTGCGCCGGGCATGACTTACATGAAGATGCCCCTGTTCGTGTGGACGTGGTTAATTACCGCCTTTTTGCTGGTCGCTGTCATGCCTGTTTTGGCGGGTGCGGTGACCATGATGCTAATGGACATTCATTTCGGCACCAGTTTCTTTTCGGCGGCTGGTGGCGGTGACCCCGTGCTCTTCCAGCATATCTTCTGGTTCTTCGGTCACCCCGAGGTTTACATTATTATTCTGCCTGCCTTTGGTGTGGTGTCGCAGATCATTCCTGCGTTTTCCAGAAAGCCTCTTTTTGGCTACGCCTCGATGGTATACGCCACAGCATCTATTGCCTTTTTATCCTTTATCGTCTGGGCGCATCACATGTACACCGTGGGTATGCCAGTCGCGGGTGAGCTGTTCTTTATGTATGCCACCATGCTCATTGCTGTGCCGACGGGCGTGAAGGTATTTAACTGGATTACGACCATGTGGCGCGGAGCGCTCAGCTTCGAGACACCGATGTTGTTTTGTATCGGTTTCCTGATCCTCTTTACGCTGGGTGGATTCACTGGCCTGATGCTGTCGATCGCGCCGGCAGACTTTCAGTATCACGATACTTATTTCGTCGTCGCGCACTTTCACTACGTGATGGTGGCAGGAGCCGTATTCTCCATGACCGCTGCGGTGTATTACTGGTTACCCAAGTGGTGCGGACGTATGTACAACGAGGCGATGGGCAAGACCCACTTTTGGATCTCGTTTATCGGCTTCAACATTACGTTCTTCCCGCAACACTTCGTCGGTCTGGCTGGTATGCCCCGACGCATACCGGACTACGCGCTCCAGTTTGCGGATTTCAATATGATGTCTTCGATTGGCGCCTTTATTTATGGCGCCTCCCAGCTTCTGTTCCTTTATAACGTCATTGCGACCATCGTGGCAGGTAAGCCTGTTAGCGATGAAAAGGTGTGGGACGGCGCAGAGGGGCTTGAGTGGACTCTGCCGACGCCGGCGCCTTACCACACCTTTGAAGAGCCTCCGCAGGTGCCCAAGCCTGTGGGCACAATTTAACGGGTCCGGGTGCCGGGGAGTCTGATATGGGCAGTCTGCGTCTGAGCCGCGTCCCCGCTATCGACACCGCTTTGAAGCTGGTGACGGTCGCCGTTGCGATGTTTGCCTTTGTGTTTGTTGTGATGGTGCCGCTCTACAATGTTCTCTGCGATGCGCTGGGTATTAACGGCAAAACAGCCAGCCAGGCTTACACGGCGGTTTCAACGGCGGTTGACGAAAGTCGTCAGGTCACCGTGCAGTTCGTGGCGATCAACAATGACGACATGCCTTGGTCGTTCTCAGCTGGGGAGCGGGTGATGCGTGTTCATCCGGGTGCCGCCAATGGTGTTGTGTTTCGGGCAATGAATCCGACAGACGCCGAGATGGTGGCGCAGGCAATCCCTAGTATCTCGCCCAGCCGCGCGGCGGCGTATTTTCACAAGACTGAATGCTTCTGTTTTGACCAGCAGGCGTTGGCGGGGCAGGCCGGGGTGGACATGCCTCTGCAGTTCATCGTTGATCAGGACCTGCCTACAGATATTCACACGATCACGCTTTCTTATACCTTATTTGATGTCACCGATACGGTGACCGATGGTCTTGCTGTCCGCTAAAGGACGCACCCGAGGAGACACTTATGTCCAGTTCCACATCCGCTCCTGCCGGTCACGAGAAATATTATGTTCCCGAGTCCTCAAGCCTTGCCGTCAGGGCCACCATTGGGCTAGTGCTGTCGGTGTTCGGTGCGGCGCTCATGCTCAACGACATGACTTTCGGGGATCCTGAGCGACCCAGCGCTTCGGTATGGGTGCTGACCAGTGGGCTGGTGTTTTTTATCTTTACTCTTACCAGCTGGTTCCGCACCGCGATCAGGGAAAATCTTGCGGGCATGAACAGCAGCCAGCTCCACCAAAGTTATGTACTGGGGATGTTCTGGTTCATCTTCTCTGAAGTCATGTTTTTTGCAGTATTTTTTGGCACGTTGTTATACGTACGTCAGTTTGTCGGCCCTTGGTTGGCCGGTGAGGGCGAGGGCGGTCGGATGAACGGACTGCTATGGCCCGGATTCGAATTCGCGTGGCCACCGGTCACAACGCCGCAGGAGATTGTCGGTGGAGCAGACGCACAGGTGATTGCCAATAACGGTGCCTTTGTCTCTCAAGAGAAATCGATGGCCCCAGCGGACGCACATGCTTGGTATGCATGGCTGCCTATGTGGAACACGATTATCTTGCTCTCATCCAGCGCCACCGTGCATGTCGCCCACACCGCCATCCTGTCTGGTGACCGCAAAAAGTTTAATCGCTGGCTCGGCATTACCGTTGGCCTCGCCCTGATTTTCTTGGGTCTGCAGGCGGCTGAGTATTATGAAGCCTATGTGCTGTTTGGGTTGACACTCAATTCGGGCATCTATGGCTCGACGTTTTTTATGCTGACAGGTTTCCACGGTTTTCACGTGGCAATGGGCATGACGATGCTATTGATTCAGTTGATTCGGTCTGTGAAGAACCAGCACTTCACCGCTACGGATCACTTTGGTTTTGAGGCATCGAGCTGGTATTGGCATTTCGTGGATGTCGTGTGGGTGTTTTTATTTCTTTTTGTCTACATCCTTTGACAGCGTCTCGGTAAGGCAAGGGCGCTGTGGCGCCCTTTTTTGTGAGTCCGTGAGTCGCGGCTGGACCCCGCGGCCTCAACGGCCGACGTGACTAATCGCTGTTTTCGCCGGAGGCGGTTGGCCCCGGGTCCCAGGGGTTTTGGTGTCCGAGTTGTCCCGTTATCACGCCGTAGAGTATGACTGCCAGTAGGCAGACGCCCAAAGCGAGACGAACACCGAGCGACGTAAAGAGACGCTTTTTTTCAGTGCTACCCTGATCAGACATAAGAAACACCAAGCCCGACGCGAGGCTGGCGACAAGCGCTATCATGAGCAGAATAATGATGGTCTTGAGCATGAGGTCGGCCCTTGTGGCTCCTTTGCGCTAACGCCCGCAAACATTGTGCAGCGAGAGATACGACAACATGCAGTTTAACCGAAGCCTCGGACCCCTGACGGTAAAAGGTGATGTGAGAGCCGTACTCGCCGGAGTGGTGTTGCTCGGCTTGCTCAGTAATCTCGGGTTTTGGCAGCTGGGCCGCGCGGGAGAAAAAGCCGTTCTGGAAGACCGGTGGCAGGCCCGTGCGGCAGAGCCCGCTGTGACCCCTCGCGCGTTAATAGACCGCGCCATAGACCCGGCGGACCGGCAGGTACGTTGGGAGGGTGAGTTCCGCGCGGGAGACTATCTACTTTTAGATAATCGATTGCATCGGGGGCAGCCGGGTTTCCACCTGATTGCGCTGGCTAGCGCAGGAGATGCAGTGGTGCCAGTCAATCTGGGCTGGTTGGCAGGTGACCCCTCTCGCCGGACCATACCTGAACCCGCATTGCCCGAGGGCCTAGTGACCATCGAAGGGCGGGTGTATGTGCCAAGTGGTAAGCCGTTAATGATGCAAAAACCTGAGCCTCCCGAGGGGCTTCCGGCCGCCGTGCAGACCCTGTATTGGGATGGCTGGCAGGGTTCCCTGTCGAGGCTAACAGGGGCCGAAGTGTTTCCTTACGAAGTCAGAATCCAGCCTAATTCGCCTCTGGCGCTGGTCGCGGAGTGGACGGTCGTCAATCAGTCTCCTTCTATGCATTTGGGTTATGCGGTGCAGTGGTTCGCTATGGCGGCGGTGTTACTGCTGATCGGTGTGCTCCGCCTCACTAATGTGCGCAGTTTGCTGAGCGGGAGAGCATGACCATGGCAACGCTGACGCCGCGCGCACAGCAGCGACGCGCACGCACGGTGCTGCTTCTGATCGCGGGTATTCCTGTCGCTATGATGCTCGCGGCGACTGCGCTGTGGTGGGCAGTCGATAGCGGCCACGTCGATGTGTTGGACAGTGTGGGTACCGCGAATCACGGTACGCTGATCACACCCCCGCGGTCGTTAAGCGGGACCCTTTTTCAACACGAGGGGGTGGCCGAGACGCTGTGGCAGGATCTGCCAGTCAAGTGGCGATTCATGGTGGTTCAGCGCGGTAACGACTGCGGGGACATCTGCCAACAGCAGCTTTATCAAACCCGCCAGATTCACCTCGCTCTTGGCAAAGAATTCAATCGGGTCGGGCGCATTGTGCTCAGCGACACGTCTCCAGCCGCGGTTACGCTTGCTCCGGGGATCGACGATGCGGCGGATTCCGTCAGCCAGCGCCTGGATGATTGGCTGGCTCGTGAACATGTAGGCATTTTGCCACTGACCCTGCCTGCAATCGAGTTGGCGGGTTTGGTGCCCGAAATTCTGACAGCGCCCGGGCAATGGTATGTCGTCGATCCGGCGGGTTGGATCATGATGCGGGTATCGGACGACCTTCATTATAAGGACGTCATTAGCGATATGCGGTTTTTGCTGAAAAACTCGGGTGGTTGACGCTGCCGCTCCACAGGGTGTTGGCGCCTCGAACCGGCGACAAGCGAGATCAAGGAGGCTGAGCCTGCGATCGGGTGGGCTGGCAGCGGGAAAAGCCATGCAAAATGGAATAAAAAGGTAACCGCCGTGACAGAATCAAGACAACGAGGCGTACGCTGGACGATTTTTGGCGTGGTCGTATTTATGGCGCTGGTGGTAGCCAGCTTCATTCATCGCGTTGGCGAGCCGCGCATCATGAGTCAGGCAGAGACGCGCGCGAATGGTCTGTTTTTGTTTGATACCCCTCGGGATACGGGTGATTTCGCACTCATCGATCACCGCGGCGCATCGTTCACTCGGGGTAATCTTGTCGGTCAGTGGACGCTGATTTTTTTTGGCTTTACCCATTGCCCGGATATTTGTCCGACGACCCTAGCCGAACTGGCTCAACTTAAAGCCCAGCTGGCAGGCACGGAGGCTAGCGCGACCCGCGTTGTGATGCTGTCGGTGGATCCGGCTCGAGACACCCCGGAGCGCTTGGCACAATACGTCCCCTATTTTCATGCCGACTTTGTGGGTGTGACGGGCGAATTCAGCGAGATCCTCAGCGTGGCGCAGCGTCTGAACGCACCCTTTCGCAAGGTGAGCGAGCCCGACGCCAGCTACCAGATGGAGCACAGTGCCAACGTGGTGCTAATGAACCCTCGTGGGGACTATCATGGTTTTTTTCGCGCGCCCCTCGATATTCCCAAAATGCGGGTAACCTTACGATCCACCCAGTATTTGTGGGAGCACTGATCTCATGGCGAACCGGCTCATCCTAGTAGACGGATCCTCCTATCTGTTTCGGGCTTATCATGCGCTGCCCGCGCTCACCAATTCAAAAGGGTTGAATACCGGCGCTGCCAAAGGCGTCATTGGCATGATCCGCAAGCTGGTGGCCGACTACGCCCAAGATCAGGTTGTCGTCGTGTTCGACGCCAAGGGGCCCACCTTTCGTAACGAGATCTATCCACAATACAAGGCTAATCGGCCGCCCATGCCCGATGAGCTGCGTGAGCAGATCGAACCCATACACAATGCCATTCGCGCAATGGGCTTGCCGCTCATCTGTATTGGTGGTGTCGAAGCAGACGATGTCATCGGCACCCTTTCGGTAGAGGCGGCCAGGGGCGGCAGAGATGTTGTCATCTCCACCGGCGACAAAGATATGGCGCAGCTGGTCAACGATCACGTCACGCTCATTAACACCATGAACAACACCGCCATGGATCACGATGGTGTGGTGGCGAAGTTTGGTGTACCCCCAGCACTCATTATCGACTTGCTGGCGCTTATGGGCGACAAGGTCGACAACATACCCGGTGTTGCTGGTGTGGGAGAGAAAACAGCTACCGCGTTGCTGCAACACCTGGGTGGTATTGATTCGATATACGGGCAGCTCGATGCCGTTGCCGATTTGCCGATACGCGGCGCCAAGAGTCTCGGAACCAAACTCGAAGGCGCGCGTGCGGACGCTGATCTCAGTTATGAGCTGGCGACGATCAAAATTGATTGTGATCTGGGGCTGGCAGAAGGGGATCTCGACTCCAGCCCGCCTGACACCAACGCGCTGATTGCGCTGTTTCAAGATCTTGAATTCAAGACCTGGTTAGACGCCTTGTTACAGAGCGATGGCGAAGCGGATGGTGATGTCGCGTCCGACGGGGACGAAACCCCGGAGCCGATGAGCGCCAGCGACGCTATTGAGGTGGCGACTATTTTTGACCAGAGCGATTTTGATGAGTGGCTGGCGAAGCTTGAGTCTGCCAGCTTATTTGCCTTCGATACTGAAACAACAAGCCTCGACTATATGGTGGCGGAGGTGGTTGGAGTTTCTTTCGCAGTGGAATCCGGTGCAGCAGCGTATGTGCCTCTGGCACACGATTATCCGGGCGCGCCAGACCAGCTCGACCGTGACGCTGTGCTAGAGGCCCTGCGGCCCCTGCTTGAGGATGAGCAGATTGCCAAGGTCGGACAGCACCTTAAATACGACGCCAACGTCTTGGCCAACCATGGCATTACCCTGAGAGGCATTCGGGAAGACACCATGCTGGAGTCATACGTGCTGGACGCCGCTGGGAGTCGCCACGATCTCGATACGCTGGCGCTCAAGTATCTTGGACAGCGCACAATCCATTTCGAGGATATCGCCGGTAAGGGCGTCAAACAGCTGACATTTAATCAGGTGCCTATCGAGCAGGCCGCGCCTTACGCTGCCGAGGACGCCGAAGTGACGCTGCGCTTACATCAAAAACTCGCAAAAAAACTGAGCGAGGAGCCCGCGCTATCCGCGTTATATCGGGAGCTGGAGATTCCACTGGTGCCCGTGCTCTCCCGGATCGAGCGCAATGGTGCGTTGGTGTGTCGCAGCACCCTCGCATCGCACAGTCAGGAGCTGGGAAAGCGCATCCTGTCTCTTGAGGCCAAAGCCCACGAATTGGCGGGTGGCCCGTTTAATCTTGGTTCACCCAAACAGCTTGGCGAGATCCTGTTCAACCAACTCGAGCTGCCTGTGCTGCGTAAGACCCCCAAGGGGGCGCCTTCTACCGCCGAGGAAGTGCTCTCTGAGCTGGCACTCGATTACCCTTTGCCTGCGGTCCTCATGGAGTACCGGAGTCTCAGCAAATTGAAGTCTACTTATACCGATAAGCTGCCTGAGATGATTGATCCACGCTCCGGGCGGGTGCACACCTCCTATCATCAGGCCGTAACAGCGACCGGCCGGTTGTCGTCATCGGACCCGAATCTGCAAAATATTCCGATTCGGACCGAAGAGGGGAGGCGTATTCGCCAGGCCTTTATTGCTGCCCCGGGCTGCAAGATTGTCGCCGCCGATTATTCGCAGATCGAACTGCGTATCATGGCGCACCTTTCGCAGGACGACGGTCTACTCAACGCCTTTGCCGCTGGTTTGGACGTGCATAGTGCGACCGCTGCCGAAGTATTCGGCGTCGGGATAGATGGGGTATCCGTGGATCAGCGGCGTAAAGCCAAAGCCATCAATTTTGGTTTGATCTACGGGATGTCGGCGTTTGGTTTGGCTAAACAGCTGGGTCTCGGAAGACATGAGGCGCAAGAATATATTGATCTCTATTTTGCGCGTTACCCCGGCGTGGCGGAGTACATGGCGCGGACCCGCGAACGAGCTCACGAAGCCGGTTATGTTGAAACGCTAAAAGGGCGACGTCTCTACTTGCCCGAAATCAACGCCCGCAATCGCCAGCGTCAGCAAGCCGCTGAACGAACCGCGATTAATGCACCGATGCAAGGCACTGCGGCCGACATCATTAAGATGGCCATGCTCTCAGTCGACGACTGGCTGACCCACTCACGGATTGATGCACGGTTGATTATGCAAGTTCATGACGAGCTGGTTTTTGAGGTTGAGGCCGGTGCGGTGGAAGAGCTCTCTGAGACGGTGGTTCAATTGATGTCAGGTGTGGGTGTGCTCGATGTGCCCTTGCTCGTTGAGGCGGGCACCGGCGATAACTGGGATGAAGCGCATTAGCCCAACGCTTATTCTTCGGTGTTCATCTCTGGCAGGTCATCGATCACTGAGTCGTCAGTGAGCCAAAGGTTAATCCTGTCCCCCAGCTCCTCGACGCCTTTTCGTTTTAGCGACGAGAAAAGCTGCACGCTCACCAGCTCAGCGTGCTCTGCGAGGGCTTCGCGGACGGATAACAGCGTGCTCTGTGCCGGACCGCGTTTCAGTTTGTCGGCTTTGGTCAGCAGGATATGAACCGGCATGCTGGCGGAGACCGCCCATCCGAGCATCTGTTTGTCGGCGTCCGTCAGTGGGTGGCGGATATCCATTAGCATTACCAGACCCCGGAGACTCTCTCGGTGCTGAAGATAGCGCTCTAGCTGCTGGTTCCACTTTTTCTTGACCGCCAAGGGGACTTTGGCAAACCCGTACCCCGGCAGGTCGACTAGCCGTTGGCTTTCGCTTAGGGCAAAAAAATTAATAAGCTGCGTTCGCCCCGGTGTGCGGGAGGTTCGCGCGAGCTTTCCTTGCGAGGTTAACGTGTTGATTGCACTGGACTTTCCCGAGTTCGACCGGCCCGCAAATGCGACCTCCCAGCCCTCATCGGGCGGCGCATTTTCGACTGCGCTAGCGCTTTGAAGAAACGCGGCATTGCGGAAGTTAACGGCTGCTTTGGGGGCGCTAAAGTCTGTCATTTTGCGATTTGTGCCACGACGCGGAAAGTCTATAATGCCACGCTCTTCGGGGCACCATGCTCGGAACACCACAGTAAATTTTATAAAGGGCGTCGCGCATGACGCCGCGGGTCTAGGTCGCACAGGCTGCTCCCGACGCACGAGTAGAGCTGAAGCAGGCCAAGAGCCGTACAACGACGACGCAAGACAAAGACATTAGAGGGTTTAATCATGAGAACAACAGTCTTCATCCGCACGACTGCCATCAGAGTTGCCGCGATTGCAGCGTTGGCCGCCGCCCCGGCAGTGCTTGCGGGCGACCCGCCTGCACAATACGCCGCTTCTTGCGGAGCCTGTCATGCCGTTGGCGTTGCGGGAGCTCCGGCGACCGGTAATGTCGAAGCGTGGGCACCGCGCATGGAAAAAGGTATGGAGGTACTGGTGGCGTCGGTTCGCAATGGCCTCAATGCCATGCCCCCCGGCGGTCTTTGTAACAGCTGCAGCGACGAGGATTACGCAGATCTGATTACTTACATGGCCACTGCACAATAAAAATGACGCAGATCCGGTGGGTGGGTGCACGAAGCCCGCGCAACTCGGACCTTCGGCAGCAACAGATAACGCTATCTATTCGACAGGTAATTTTATGTTTCAGTCTCTAGCCAAAGTCGCGTGTGTTCTCGCGCTGACCGTGATCGGAACCACCGTACAGGCCGCCGGCGATGCCGAGGCAGGTCAGGCAAAGGCTGCGACCTGTGTGGCGTGCCACGGGGTTGATGGCAACAGTGCGGTGCCGACGTTTCCCAAGCTGTCGGGCCTTGGCCACAAATATTTACTCAAGCAGATGCAGGATATTCGTGACGGGCGTCGCCCAGTAGCCCTGATGGCAGGCCAGGTCGACAACATGACCGACCAAGACTTGTCTGACATCGCCGCATTTTATGACGCACAGCCGCGCACTGGCAGCACGGCAGAGCCTGACAAAGTGTCATTGGGGCGTAAGGTTTACCTTGGCGGGATTGCTGAGCGTCAGGTACCGGCGTGCTCCGGCTGTCATAGCCCCACCGGCAATGGCAACGGTCCGGCAGGTTATCCCGCGCTGGCGGGCCAGCATGCAGACTACGTTACGGCACAGCTGAAGATGTTTCGAAAGGGGTACGAGGACCCCGCCGGCCGAACCAATGGCGGCGAGGCAAAGATTATGCGCACGACGGCTTTTCGTATGAGTGATATGGAGATTGAAGCAGTCGCGAGCTATATTGCGGGTTTGCAGCCAACCCCGTAATCCCACTCTGTATCGTCCCCGAGTGTGTTCCAAGGAGGGAGTCAAACATGAAAGGTACCCGTAACCTGATCGCCACGGTCTCGCTGACGTTGGTTGCTTATGCAGCTGCTGCGTTCAGCGCACTGGTGGTTGCCGAGGAACGTTGGGTCGAAGGCCAGCATTATCAGACGTTAACGCCCCCTGTGGCGGTAGGCCGCGGCAATGACGTCGTGGTCACCGAGTTCTTCTGGTACGGGTGCGGCCATTGCTACACCTTTGAGCCCATGCTGACCGCCTGGGGAAAGCAGCTTCCTGAGGATGCCGTGGTGCAGCCTTCGCCTGCGGTATGGAATGATCCGATGCGTATACATGCCAAGGCGTATTACATCGCGGAAGTGTTGGGCGTGAAAGAGACACTCCATCCGGTTATTTTTGACGCCATGCATGTTCAGAGAAAGCGGCTTGTCTCGCGACTCGAGCTGCGCGATCTGTTCGAAGACAACGGCGTAGACCCGGCTCAGTTTGACAAGGCTTTCGATTCATTCGGGGTGGACTCACAGGTCCGACAGGCAGACGCACGAGCCCGCTCGGCGAAGATCTCGGGTACGCCTTCTCTTATGGTGGCGGGCAAGTATTTGATCGAGACGCGGGCGGCGGGAAGCCAAACCAATATGTTGGAGATTGCCCGATACCTGATCGACAAGGAATTGGCTGCACGCTGATCAGTCTTCAGGCACGGATACGGCCGTTCGTGTCACGACTCTCCGCAACTCAAAGCTCGAATGCACCCCCGTCACCCCCTCGATGCGGGTCAGTTTGCCCAGTAAAAACTGCTCGTAATGTGCCATATCACGCACCACCGCCTTGAGGAGGTAGTCCGCGCTCTGGCCAGTGACGACGCAACAGTCGACCACTTCCGGTAAGTTCACCACCGTCTCTTCAAATGCCTCAAACCGATCAGGTGTATGGCGGTCCATCGATACGCTGATATGAGCGGTGAGATTGAGCCCCAGTTTTTTCGGGTCGACCATGGCGACCTGATGCGTGATGACACCCTCTGTTGTCAGGCGTTTAACGCGCCTCGCGCAGGGGGTGGGTGATAGCCCGACGCGCTCAGCCAGCTCGAGGTTGCTGAGCCCGGCATCCTCTTGCACCACCCCGAGAATACGGCGGTCCAGCCGGTCCAGCGATGGCAGTGAATTATCCATAGTCTGCGCCAAAAGTAGTGAATAAAGTTTTCTTATTGATAAAAAATAGCATAAAACGCCATTAAAATGCCATCAGTGATATTTTTTGGTGATTATCGCTTCGCCCACGTCGGTACACTACGCGTCCTCACTACTGCAGTAGGACAACACCGTGGAAACCGCTCGTTTTGATCACCGCAAGTACCGTGCATGTCAGCCGATTATCAAAGCAGATCGTCGCTGGCCAGACCGGATGATTACCGAAGCACCCCAGTGGTGCTCGGTCGATCTTCGCGACGGCAACCAGGCCCTCGTAGAGCCAATGAACGCAGAGCAGAAGTTGCGGCTGTGGGAGCTTTTGATCTCGATCGGCTTCACGCAAATCGAGGTGGGCTTTCCGTCTGCCTCGAGTCACGACTTTGCCTTTTTGCGCAAGCTGATTGAAGAGAGCCGCATTCCCGACGGCGTGACGGTTCAGGTGCTGACGCAGGCCAGGCCGGATTTGATCGAAAAGACCTTTGCTGCTTTGGAAGGCGTAAAGCGCGCCGTGGTGCACTTTTATAACAGTACTTCGACGGTGCAGCGGGAGTATGTGTTTGGGCTCGACCGCGACGGTATTCGTGATATTGCGGTAAATGGCGCTCGGCTGGTCAAGGCCGCAGCGGATGCTCGCCCCGAGACGGAATGGGTGTTCGAATATAGCCCTGAGAGTTTTACCGGCACCGAGATGGATTTTGCGGTTTCCGTCTGCGATGCGGTCAACGAGGTGTTGGCGCCTACACCTGAGCAGCCCGTGATCATTAATCTGCCGGCCACCGTAGAGATGACCACGCCCAACATTTATGCCGACCAAATCGAGTGGTTTTGTGATCAGGTAAAGGGTCGCGAGGCGCTGATTATTTCTTTGCACACCCACAATGACCGCGGATGCGCTGTGGCGGCGGCAGAGCTCGGCGTGATGGCGGGTGCTGATCGCGTGGAGGGCACCCTGCTCGGCAACGGAGAGCGGACGGGCAACATGGATATCATGACTATGGCCATGAACCTCTACAGCCAGGGTGTTGATCCCGATCTGGATTTCACGCACATGGACGAGATTTGCACTGTTGCTCGCGAGTGCACCCAGTTGCCGGTTCATCCGCGCCATCCTTACGCAGGAGAGCTGGTGTTTACCGCGTTTTCCGGAAGCCATCAGGATGCGATTCACAAGTGTCTGTCAAAGCGAGATGAAGGTGATGCATGGGATGTGGCATACCTGCCCATCGATCCCGCCGATATCGGGCGCACGTATCAGGAAGTGATTCGTATCAACAGCCAGTCGGGCAAGGGCGGCGTGGCCCATGTGTTGCGCCGCGATTATGGGCTAGAGTTACCCCGATGGTTGCAGGTCGACTTCAGCACCGCGGTCCAGGGGTTTGCGGAAGACAGCGAAGCTGAGGTGTCCTCGGAAGATATCTTCACTCTGTTCAGAGACACGTATCTCAGTACAGCGGATCGCTGGCACTTAGGCAATTACCAGCTGTCCCGACAAGATGGATCTGACGGGCTGGACGTGACGCTCCATGGCCCCGGCGGCGAGGTTATGCTGAACGGTCGCGGTAATGGCGTTGTGGATGCTTTTGTGCAGGCGATGGAGGCCTTTACGGGTCGACACATTGTAGTGGTGGAGTATTCTGAACATACGCTGGGACAGAGCGCGGACGCGGAGGCAGTGTGCTACGTACAACTCAATGTCGATGGCGAACGCCCCTGCGGTGTCGGGCGCAGCCACGATATCGTGCAGGCTTCGCTCGCTGCTATTCTTTCCGCTCTCGATGGCCGGGGTCTGGTGTTAGCCGACGCCGCCTAGGCACGGTCGTGCCTAATGCAGTCTGTGCCCCCGTGTTGTGGGCAAGAGACGCTGACTACCTCGATGCGAAGCCGGTCGCAGCAGGGCGGCTTGATCACAATGGCGCTGTAGGCGGGAGACCCTTCAGGTTCTTAATCTGGTGTCTGCTTGCGCTCACGCTGAGCGGCTGCTCGGCCACGCAGTTCATCTATAACCGCGTCGATATTTTGGTTCGCTGGTATCTCGATGACTATGTTTCACTGGATCGTGAGCAGCAGGCGCGCTTTGATGATCGCTTTGATTTGCTTATTGAATGGCATCGTCGCGAGGAGCTTCCCGTGTATGGGGTGCTGCTGGATGACGCGTTAACCATTCTCGATGATGACGTTCCTCTGCCGGCCACCCGACGCATGGCGGATCAAATCGAAGCTGCGGCGATTCGTTTTCAGGATCAGTTTTTAGCGCTGTTACTGAGTACCGGAGAGGATCTGAGCCCCGAGCAGCGCGAGGCCTTTGTTGAGGCATTGATGGTCAAACAGGAGGAGTTCGAGGCCGACCGTCTCGAGCGCAGCGACGAAGACTATCGCGCCGACCTTGAGAAGCGTTTCGACGACCAGCTGAGTCGTTACCTTGGCCCGATGACGGCCTCGCAGACGGATCGCATTACCACCGGAGTGGCAGAAATGACCCGATTGGATCGTTTCTGGTTGGAGGACCGGCGAGTATGGATAGTAGCGCTCTCAGATATTTTGTTGGCCGCCGAGCCCAATTGGCCGGATCAGGTGCTGACTCTCATTGCCGGGCGCGATGATGCGCTGCTTCCTGCCTACAAAGAGGGCATCGACCATAACGGCGAGGTGATTCTGCAGTTATCCAGAGATATTTTGAGAGCCCGGACGGACAAACAGGATCGAAAGTTGCGGGGTCGATTAGTCTCCCTGCGCGACGACCTGACCGCACTTGCTGCGCAGTAACGCTCTGTTTTAGCCCTCTATCAGCGACTGGTCGCGGATGGCACCTTTGTCGGCACTGGTGACCATGCTGGCGTAGACCTTGAGCGCTGTTGACACCTGGCGAGGGCGATCTGCGTCGGGTTTCCAGGCGCGCGGGCGCTGGTTCATCGCATCTCGCCGGCTCGCCAACGTGGCGTCATCGACCAACACGTTGATGGTTCTGGCGGGAATATCAATTTCAATCGGGTCACCGGGTTCGATTAGCCCGATTGCCCCACCTGCCGCAGCTTCGGGTGAAACATGTCCAATCGATAATCCTGAAGTGCCGCCGGAAAAGCGGCCATCAGTGATGAGCGCACAGGCGCTCCCGAGGCCTTTAGATTTCAGGTAGCTGGTGGGGTAAAGCATTTCTTGCATACCCGGACCACCGCGAGGCCCTTCATAGCGAACAATCACTACGTCACCGGCCGTCACGCGGTCTTCTAAAATATCAGCGACAGCCGCTTCCTGACTGTCACAGATATGTGCGGGGCCCGTGAAGCGGAGCGATGCATCGTCGACCCCGGCAGTTTTGACCACACATCCCAGTTCGGCAATGTTGCCGAACAGGACCGCCAGTCCACCCTCCTGAGAGTAGGCATGAGCCATTTCCCGGATGCAGCCGCCCTCTCGGTCGGTATCGAGGCTGGGCCATCTGAGGTCTTGACTAAATGCTTGCTGAGTCGGGATGCCGGCGGGCCCTGCCGCGTAGAGCGTGCGAACATCTTCGTCATTGGTTTGTATGATGTCCCACTGGGCCAGCGCTTCACCCAGGCTGGCAGTGTGGACGGTTGGGCAGTCGAGGTGTAGCAAGTTACCCCGCTCAAGCTCACCCAAAATGGCCATCACGCCGCCGGCGCGATGCACGTCTTCCATGTGGTAGAGCGGCGTGCTCGGTGCGACTTTGCACAATTGAGGAATCTTGCGTGACAGGGTATCAATTGCGGCCAGATCGAAGTCCACGCCGGCTTCTTGCGCTGCGGCCAGCAAGTGCAAAATCGTATTGGTCGAGCCACCCATGGCAATATCGAGACTCATCGCATTTTCAAAAGCCCGCCGGCTGGCGATTACCCTAGGTAATGCGGTGTCGTCGTCTTGCTCATACCAACGTCGGGCCAGATCGACGATCACCCTGCCGGCTCTTAAAAAGAGCTGCTCGCGATCGGCATGAGTCGCCAGTAAGGAACCATTGCCCGGCAGGCTGAGCCCCAGCGCTTCTGTCAGGCAATTCATTGAATTGGCCGTAAACATGCCTGAGCAGGAGCCGCAGGTAGGGCAGGCGGAGCGTTCGTAGGCATCCACCGTAGCGTCATCGGCACTGGAATCTGCCGCGATAACCATGGCATCGACAAGATCCAGCTTGTGCTCAGATAGCGCCGTTTTGCCAGCCTCCATGGGTCCGCCAGAGACAAAGACCACCGGGATATTGAGCCGCATGGCGGCGTTCAGCATGCCGGGAGTGATTTTGTCGCAGTTGGAGATACACACCATGGCATCTGCACAGTGGGCGTTGACCATGTACTCCACAGAATCTGCAATCAGATCTCGCGAGGGCAGGCTGTACAGCATGCCGTCATGGCCCATGGCAATGCCATCGTCGACCGCGATGGTATTGAACTCTTTGGCGACACCTCCTGCCGCTTCAATCTCGCGAGCGACGAGTTGGCCCAGATCTTTCAGATGGACATGTCCCGGCACGAATTGAGTGAACGAATTCACCACGGCAATGATGGGCTTTTCGAAGTCCTCGTCCTGCATGCCGGTAGCGCGCCAAAGCGCCCGCGCGCCCGCCATATTGCGTCCGGCGGTTGAAGTGCGGGATCGATATTGAGGCATCGAATTCTCCCAGTGGAGTGATAAAAAGGCTCGCTAGCTTAACACTGGCGCGTGATGAGGGTCAGACTGTCCGCCTCAGTACCGCGGCATTGCGTTGCCAGTTGTACAGCCGCTGTTTTTCGACCGGTAGCGCCTCTAGCGTGGCCGGCTCGAAGCCTTGCTCGAGAAACCAATGGGTGCTTTGCGTGGTTAGCGCAAAGACATGTGTCAACGACAGCTTGCTCGCCTGATCGAGCAGCTCAGACAGAAGCTGCTCAGCCCGTCCTGCCCCACGATAGTCGGGGTGCGTTGCCACGCAGGCAATTTCACCGATTTTTTCAGCGGTATAGGGGTACAACGCGGCGCATGCGATCACGCGCCCGTCCCGCTCTAAGATCAAGAAACGGGAGATTTCTTCTTCAAGCCTTTCCCGCGAGCGTTTGACCAGTGCGCCATCCTCTTCCAGCGGTCGAATGAGCTCAAAAATACTCGCGATGTCCTCAATTTCCGCGGCTCTGGCCTGCTCGTAAGGGTTCTGTGCGATGAGCGTACCGGAGCCGTCGTGGGTAAAAAGCTCTTCAAGCAGTGCTCCCTCACGTTCGTAGCTGAGCAAGTGGCTTCGCGCCACTCCGTTGGAGCAGGCGCGGCACGCGGTGTCGCGCAAGCGACGTTGCTCGTCATCGGCTATTTCCAGGGCTTGAGCCGAGGCAACGGTGCATTGACGAATCAGGTCACCATCGCTGGCTTTAAGGCCCGGGTGACGGTCAAGAAAAATCAATTTGTCGGCGTTGATGGCGACGGCGACCGCTTCGGCGACCTCGCTGGCGCTAACGCTGAAAAGTTCGCCCGCAGGCGAATAGCCCAATGGGGAGAGCAGTGCAATGGCATCCTGATCCAGCATCGCGCGAATGCCGTCACCGTCGATGCGCCGCACTGCACCGCTGTGTTGATAGTCGATACCGTCGCGGACCCCGATTGGGCGCGCTGTCACGACATTGCCGCCCAGCACTCTCAGTCGCGCATCTCTGAGCGGCGTGTTCGGCAGCCCCATCGACAGCAATTGCTCTAGTTGCACTCGCTTGCGCGCGGCCGTCTCACTCGCAATGGCGAGGGTCGCGTCGTCGGTGATCCGGATCCCGGCATGGAACTGCGCGGACTGATCGGCGCAGAGCGCCGCGTCAATCGCCGTTCGGGTCGCGTGCACGAGCACCAGTCTGACTCCGAGGGAGTGGAGCAGTGCCAGATCGTGGACTAGCGTGACCAGACCGGCTGACTCGAGCGCCCCATTACCCAAATAGACGACGAACGTGCGTCCGCGGTGCGCCTTGATGTAAGGGCCCGTATGGCGAAACCAATCGATGTGGTGCTCGGTGGTGGTCATGATGTCATTTTGCGTCGATGTTGGGTGGCGTTACAGGGTTAGCTTTTCAGGGAGGCGAATCCTACCCGAGTCTTTGTTGTGGGAGAAAGGGTAAAAATCGCGGTGTCGCCCATCGATAACAGCGGTGGCAGGGTGGGCGGCTTGCCGATAGGCTAGATCAACCCCCTGACGGAGCGCTCCGACGAATGCTTCAGGACCCGGACAGACCTCCGTGGATGGAGGACAGTCTTCGCCATGCCAGTGCACGCTTAGTCACGAAGATCGGCGATGTCGACTATGCAGCCCTTACCGAGGCTGTCCAGACAGTGGATCAATGGCAAACATTTCAGGAGCTCATGGCCTGCAGCGACTTTTTTGTCGAGCAGGTTGCTCGTCAGCATGCGTGGCTGCGGAGCGCGCTCACCGGCGGTGGATTATTGGACTCGAGACCGCGGCGGCCCGAAGACTGGGACAGCGCACTGGCCGCGCTCCTGCCGCCCGGCCAACGGGAGGCAGAGTGCCTCGCTGCGCTACGTATTTTCCGGCATCGCGAGATGCTTCGAATGCTTTGGCGTGACAAAGCCCGGCTCGCTTCGGTTGAGGAGGCTTTTGGTGAGCTCAGCCAGCTTGCGGACTGCTGCATTCGTGCTGCGGTGCGCATCGCTGAGATCACTCTTGAGGACAAATATGGCACTCCCGTGGGCGAGGAAAGCGGCCAGCCCCAGTCACTGGTGGTACTGGCTATGGGCAAGCTGGGCGGCAATGAGCTGAATTTTTCCTCGGATGTGGATCTTATCTTTGCTTACCCGGAGAGTGGTGCGACCCGGGGAGGGCGCCAACAGCTCGATAACCAATCTTATTTCACCCGTCAGGGTCAGATAGTGATTCGTTTGTTAGACGCGGTGACTGAAGACGGGTTTGCCTTCAGAGTGGATATGCGGTTGCGACCATACGGCGATAGCGGCGCGTTGGTGGGGGCATACAGTGCGCTGGAGGTTTATTACCAGGAGCAGGGCAGGGAGTGGGAGCGCTACGCCATGATTAAGGCGCGACCTATCACGGGTTCGCCAGAGGCCCGTGAATCCCTCATGGCCATGCTGGGCCCTTTTGTGTATCGCCGCTACACCGACTTTTCAGTGATCTCGGCGCTGCGGGAAATGAAGCGCATGATGCGCGCAGAGGTGGCGCGGCTGGGTATCGACGATGACTTGAAGCGTGGCGCCGGAGGAATCCGCGAAATCGAGTTTATTGCCCAGAGCCTGCAGTTGATACATGGCGGCCGGATCCCCGAGATCCGTTGTCGATCACTGTTGGAGACACTGCAGGTGCTGACCGAGGCCGACGTTTTGTCGAGTCCGGAGTCAGATCGTCTGACAGCGCACTATCGGCTCGAGCGACGAGTGGAGCACGCGCTGCAGGCAATGCAGGATAAACAGACACAATCCCTGCCGCAGGCCTCTCTGCAGAGGGCGCAGCTGGCGCAGCTATCCGGCTTCGCCGATTGGCAGACCCTCGACGCCCATCTGTCGGAAGCGCGCCGTGAGGTCGATGGGTTATTTAACGATTTGATTGCCGAGCCCGCGACTGCGGTAACAACCGATGAGGCTGATAGGCCATCCGGTCTGCCGTTTGCGGCGCTGAATGAAGAGACGCTTGCCGAGATGGGGTATCAGCAAGCCAAACAAAGCTGGTCAGCGTTAGCACTATTTCTCGGCAGCGCTTGGGTGGCGGCGTTGCAGCCAGAGGGGCGCCGGCGGCTGGAGGCTTTTCTGCCTCTGCTGTGTGAAACGGCGGCAGGCGAGGCGGATCCAGATCGGGCCCTCACAAGCAGTCTTCCCTTCGTGCAGGCGGTCTGTCGCCGCAGTGCTTATTTGGTCCTTTTACAAGAGAACCCTCGGGCGCTGGGGCATTTGGTCTCTTTGGTTGCAGCGAGTATCTGGGTCGCTGAACGCCTCGCGGCACGCCCAGAGCTGGTCGACGAGTTGCTCCACGAAACAACGCTCTATAGCGCCCCCAGCCGTGACGAGCTGCACGCGTTGGTGAGGCAGCAACTGCTTCGCATACCCGAGGAAGACCTCGAGGCACAAATGAGCGCGCTGAGCCGCATCAAAGACGGGGTCGTCTTGCGTGTGGCGGCCAGCGAGCTCACTGGGACACTGCCGATCATGAAGGTGAGCGACAACCTCACCTTTCTTGCCGAAGTGATGATCGAGCAGGCCGTGGCCCTTGCCCGGGCTGAGCTCATACAGCGCTACGGTGAACCCCAGTCAGAACAGGCCGGATTCGCGGTGATAGCGTACGGTAAGCTCGGCGGGCTTGAGCTGAGTTACGGTTCGGATCTCGATCTGGTGTTCGTATTTGATGGTGCAAAGGGCAATACTGCCGGCCCCAAGATCATTGATAACACCCGGTTCTACATGCGACTGGCCCAGCGCGTGGTTCACGTTTTGTCTACGCAGACCTACTCGGGACGGCTCTATGAAGTTGATCTGCGGTTGCGGCCAGACGGTGATTCTGGCCTGGTGGCAACGTCCCTGCCCGCCCTGCGGCGGTATCAAATGGAATCCGCGTGGGTCTGGGAGCATCAGGCGCTGGTCCGAACGCGCGTGGTGGCGGGGGATGCGACGCTGAAGGCCTCGCTGGAGAGAATGCGCCGCGAGGTATTGGCTTTACCTCGGGAGGGGAAAGACCTTGCCTCAGCGGTCTGCGCGATGCGCCAGAAAATGCGCACAGAGCACAGCACCCCAGTGCGCGATCGCGATTACTTTGATCTCAAGCGCGATCCGGGTGGTATTGTGGATATCGAATTTGTGGTGCAATACCTCGTGCTGAAGCACGCCAGTGAGCACGCTGAGCTTACCCGGTGGTCTGATGTCATTCGACTACTCGAAGGACTGGATCAGGCCGGACTGGTAGCGACCGAGGATGCCTCGGTACTTTCTCAGGCATATTTGTCCTATCGTGGCGCGATCCATTCGCTCGCGCTGCAGGGCCGCGAGGCTGAAATCACTGCGAAGGACTATGAAGCGTTGCGCGAGCAGGTGAAAGGCATTACCGACACATTATTACCCGGGCTGCAGTCAGGGTAGAATCCGCTACCGGTAAGATGGCAGTCAGCGCTGCCTCAGAAAGCTGAAACAGAAGGGAAACAACATGGACCTCTCACAACTCACCGGCCACATCTGGCTCGATGGCGAAATGGTGCCCTGGCAGGAGGCGCGGGTTCATGTGCTGACCCACACGTTTCACTACGGGCTCGGCGTATTCGAGGGTGTGCGTGCGTACAAAACGTCCGACGGCACATCGATTTTCCGGCTCAAGGAACACACTGATCGTTTGTTTCGATCAGCGCATATTCTGCGGATGGATATGCCCTTCGACAAAGAAACCCTGAACGCCGCCCAGCGCGCAGTAGTCAGGGAGAACGGGCTTGAAGAGGCCTACATTCGGCCCATGTGCTTCCTTGGCTCGGAGGGAATGGGTTTACGCGCCGATAATCTCAAGACCCATGTCATGGTGGCATCTTGGGCGTGGCCGTCTTACATGGATCCGGAAGCGAGAGATCGTGGCATTCGCATTGCAACGTCGAGCTACACGCGACACCACGTCAACATCACCATGTGCAAGGCCAAGGCCAACGGGAATTACATCAATTCCATCCTCGCACTCAGAGAGGCCATGGACGCTGGATTCGAAGAAGCGCTATTGCTCGATAACGAGGGCTACGTGGCTGAAGGCAGCGGGGAAAACTTTTTTTTCGTGCGCGATGGTGTGCTGTACACGCCCGAGCTCACCTCCTGTTTGGAAGGGATCACTCGCGATAGCATTCTGCGCATTGCCGCAGACCTAGGGCTCACCGTGAAAGAAAAGCGCATTACTCGCGATGAAGTCTATGTGGCGGATGAAGCCTTCTTTACCGGCACCGCGGCGGAGGTCGTGCCCATTCGCGAACTCGATCACCGAGTGATCGGCAGCGGTGCGCGTGGCCCTATCACTGAAAAACTTCAGGCTATTTACTTCGACGCGGTCCGCGGCGCGCAACCGGACTACGCGGAGTGGCTGGCGCCGGTCGCTGACTGATCAGCGCGCAGCCGGACGATCGGTAGAGGAGCGTCACGCAATGGAAAGCCTCCCCAGCGGTATCCAGTATCGACACTGGCCCGTTGAAGACGCCAAAGCCTGCGTACTGCTCGCCCATGGTCTGGCTGAGCATACGGGCCGTTATGAAAGGCTAGCAGCGCGTTTCAACGCATGCGGTGTGGCCGTGGTGGGCCCCGACCATATTGGTCACGGTGCTTCTCCGGGCGTCAGGGTCTACCTGAAGCATTTCGGCGACTATCTTGCGCCCCTTCAGATCCTGCGAAGCTACATCGGTAATTGGTACGAAGGTAAACCGGTATTCCTCCTTGGGCACAGCATGGGAGGGCTCATCAGTGCGCACTTGCTACTTGAATCGCAGGCTGCATTTCGGGGTGCGATGTTGTCTGGCCCGGCCTTTCATGCAGTGGATCCGGCGCCGGCGCCCATGATCTGGATCGGCAGAGTGCTTCGCCATTTACTGCCCAAGCTGGGCATGCTCGGACTCGATGCTAATGGCGTGAGCCGCGACCCTGCGGTGGTCGCTGATTATATTGCTGATCCGCTGGTTTATAACGGCAAGATCACAACGGGGTTGGGCATGGCGTTGCTAGACGCGATGGAGGTCGCGATTGCCCGTGCCGGTGACATTACCCTGCCCGTATATATCGCCCACGGCGATGCCGATGTGATGGCCGGGCCTGAGGGATCACAGGCATTTTTTGATGCGCTGGGTTCGGAGGATAAAACGCTCGATTTCTGGCCAGGGCTTTATCACGAGATTTTTAATGAGCCTGAGTCCGAAGAGGTTATGACCCGCTATGTGAGCTGGCTGCAGGCGCATTTGTGAGCGTCCTGCAGGCGCTAGTTCTGGGGGCGGGTGGACAGCTTGGTCGCGCCTGCATGGACTCCGTGCCCTCGGAGGTACGCGCGCATGGTGTCACCCGAGCGGCTTGCGATATTACCGATGACATGGCGCTCAGACGCTGTATTGACGAGGTCAATCCCCGCTTGATCATTAATGCAGCGGCTTATACCGCTGTGGATGCCGCCGAGGAACACCCCGATGCCGCAGAGGCGGCCAATGCCAGCGCACCGGCCCTGTTAAGTGCACTGTGTGTCCAGCGAGGTGCCCGGCTGGTGCATCTGTCCACTGATTTCGTGTTTGATGGCAGGGCACCCAAACCCTACTCCCCCGAGGCGGCTCCAGCGCCGCTCGGCGTATACGGCGCGAGTAAATGGCGGGGTGAACAGGCAGTAATGGCGAGCGGTGTCAGCCATGCCGTAGTGCGCACTAGCTGGGTTTATGCCCCAGGTGGCCGCAATTTTGTCACGACCATGCTGCGCCTGATGCGTGAGCAGGGTGCAGTGCGCGTCGTTAATGATCAAATTGGTTCGCCAACGTCGGCGCGGGGCCTTGCTGAGGTGTGTTGGAAGCTGGCGATAGACCATGAGGCGAGCGGGCTCTTCCATTGGTCCGACGCGGGTTCGATCAGCTGGTATGACTTCGCTTGTGGCATCCGCGATGAGGCGCTGGCGCTCGGATTGCTTGCATCGCCGGTGGCGGTTGAGTCCATTGCGACCGACGCTTTTCCTACCAAAGCCCGGCGACCCGCCTACAGTGTGCTCGACGTGACGCACACCTGCGCGACGCTGGGTATTGTCCAGCGCCCGTGGCGTGAGGCGCTTGGCGACATGTTACGGTCGGTGCAGACGCAAGAGGAGAAGGGGTAATGGCGCAGTCGCTGATGGTGACCGGTGGGGCGGGCTTTATCGGTGTGAACTTTGTTTACCACTGGGCCGACGCCCACCCGAATGATCAGCTGGTGGTGCTGGACGCGCTGACCTATGCGGGCAATCGCGACAGCCTTGCGCCACTGGAGCAGGCCGGGCGCATTCGCTTTGTCGAGGGTGATATCTGCGATGCCGATTTAGTGGCGAGTGTCATGCGCGAGCACAGCACGGATACCATCGTGCACTTCGCGGCGGAAAGCCATGTCGATCGTTCAATTACCGGTCCCGATGCTTTTATTCGCACCAATCTAGAGGGCACTCACACCTTGCTGGCGGCGGCGCGAGGAGCATGGCTCAATGGCTCGGGGTGTGATCACCGGTTTCATCATGTCTCCACTGACGAGGTCTACGGTTCGCTGTCCGCAGGCGACCCTGCGTTTACCGAGACCACCCGGTACGAACCCAACTCGCCTTATTCGGCGAGCAAAGCGGGAAGTGATCATTTAGTGCGTGCCTATCAGCACACCTTCGGGCTGCAGGTGACGACCAGCAATTGTTCCAACAATTATGGCCCGTACCACTTTCCCGAAAAGCTCATTCCGCTGTGCCTCACCCGCATTCTCGATGGCGGCCAGATCCCGGTCTATGGCGATGGCAGTAACATTCGCGACTGGCTTTATGTGGCTGACCATGCCCGGGGTATCGCTAGAATTTTAGAGTCCGGCGAGGCTGGCGAGATCTACAATATTGGTGGCCACAACGAGTGGGCAAATCTGGATATTGTGAGATTGCTATGTCAGGTAATGGATGAGCGCTTTGCTGCCGATGAGAAACTGTCTGTGCGCTTCCCCAATGCGCCGCAGGGCCGCGGTGCGAAAGGTGAATCGTTAATTGAGTTCGTCACGGACCGAGCAGGGCACGATTGGCGTTACGCTATTGATGCGTCAAAGATCGAGCGTGAGTTGGGCTTCGTTCCCGATGAAACCTTTGAAACTGGGCTCGCCAAGACCGTCGATTGGTATCTCAATAACGAAGCTTGGTGGCGCCCGTTGCTGCACCAGGCAGGCACCGCGCGCTGAAAAAAAGCTTTTCGGTACCAGGCACTGAGCGTCACTAATGCTGGATTAACGCGCGATGCCGCTGTCGCAATGCAGTGGCAGAGATCTTTGAGTCTGCAGTCAGATCAGCCCGCGATAGAGCGGCAGGTCCTGCCAGCGAGTGCCGACCCGATCCTTGCCGGAGAGTAGTGGCTCAGCTCCGTCAGCAATTGGCCATTTCACTCCGACGGTGGCGTCATCCCAGGCCAGCGAAAGCTCACTTTCTGGATGATAGTAGTTGGTGCACTTATAGAGAAAGTCTGCCGACTCACTGAGGACGTAGAAGCCATGGGCGCAGCCCGGCGGCACCCAAAGCTGCTCCTGACCTTCAGCCGTTAGTGTCACGCCGTACCACTGCCCGCAGCTTGGTGACTCGGCTCGGCAGTCCACCACCACGTCATACACGGCGCCCGATGTAACTCGAACCAGTTTTCCTTGGGGCATCTCGGTTTGCAGATGCAGTCCGCGCAGAGCGCCCTGCGCCGACCGGCTGTGATTATCTTGAACAAAAGTGTGCGTGATCCCCGCTTGGGCGTAGCGTTCGGCGTGCCACGTTTCGAGAAAGAAACCTCGGGCATCACCGTGCACTGTTGGCGTGATGAGCATCACGCCCTCCAACGGTGTGGACTCAGTCTTCATCGAATACCGGTCCGCCGTCACTCAGCATGGTTTCCAGATAAGCGCCGTAGCCGCTTTTGATCAGCGGGGCGGCCAGCGCAAGCACCTGCTCGGCGTTGATATAACCCAGACGGTAGGCGATTTCCTCGAGGCAGGCGACCTTTAGCCCCTGGCGGTCTTCGATCACGCGAATAAAGTTGCCCGCGTCGAGCAGCGACTGGTGCGTGCCGGTATCCAGCCATGCTGTGCCTTGACCCATTACCTCAACCCGCAGCGTGCCCTGCTCGAGGTAGTGGCGGTTTACATCTGTGATTTCCAGCTCACCTCGTGGTGAGGGCTTGATGCCTTTGGCCACTGAGATGACGTCGTTATCGTAAAAATACAGGCCTGTCACCGCGTAATGGGATCGCGGTTCGGCGGGCTTTTCTTCAATGCCAATGGCCCGACCTGCCGCATCAAATTCGACCACGCCATAGCGCTCGGGATCGTGAACGTAGTAGGCAAAGACGGAAGCGCCATCAGCTCGTTGCGCTGCGCGACGCAGTTTCGCGGTAAAGCCAGCCCCGTGGAAAATATTGTCGCCCAGCACCAGGCAGACGGGATCTTGTCCAATAAAGTCCTCACCCAAAAGAAAAGCCTGTGCAAGACCATCAGGACTTGCCTGTAAGGTGTACTGAATGCGGATACCCCACTGGCTTCCATCACCCAGCAAGTCTGCGTAGGCGATCTGGTCGCGGGGTGTGGTGATGATCAGAATATCTCGAATACCCGATTGCATGAGGGTAGCGAGTGGGTAATAGATCATGGGCTTGTCGTAGACCGGCATCAGCTGCTTGCTGACGGTCGTTGTCAGCGGATGCAGCCGGGTACCCGACCCGCCGGCGAGAATAATACCCTTGTATGCGGTGTGCTCAGTCATTCTGACACGATCTACTCACGGGGCGACGGAGTGTACCGTTCGATGGCACACTTGGCGAGCCGCCGCTACACTGCGTCCTCCTTTACTGTGCAATCGCCTGCCCACAATATGGCATAATAAGTGCCATTAGTTGCCGCCGGCCCGGAGCCTCTTATCAACGCACCCCTTCACACGCCGCAAGCTGTCGAAGCTGATTGCCATGGCCCCAAAGGGGATCCGCTGCGCATCGCCTTGCTGGGTTACCGCTCGGCACCGTTTTCAGGTGGTCAGGGGGTGTACCTTCGCTACCTGAGTCAGGCGCTTGTGGCGCTGGGTCACGATGTGACGGTTATCTCGGGGCCGCCCTATCCGAATCTGGTGGACGGCGTCGCACTGGTAAAACTGCCGAGTCTCGATCTCTATGCGCGGGATCTCTGGAGTGTGGGTCGGGCTGAATTAAGCGATCCTCTCGGGCGTAAAGAATGGCTGAGTAAGTTGACGGGGGGCTTTGCAGAGCCCTGGACCTTTGGTGAGCGTGCCCGCGACTGGCTGCTGGCCCATGCCGATCAGTTTGACGTGGTGCACGATAATCAAACCCTTGCCGATGGCATTCTCGATCTTCAGCGGGCCGGCATCCCTGTCGTGACGACTATTCATCATCCAATTACGCGGGATCTCAGAGTCGCCCTCGCAGGTGAGCCGCGCTGGTGGTGGCGTCTGATGATTCGGCGCTGGTACGCCTTCCTCAAGATGCAAGTGAGGGTGGCCGGGCAACTCCGCCACATCGTGACGGTGTCGAAGTGCTCGGCCGCCGACATTGGGACTGATTTTGGTGTGCTCCCGAATGCACTGCATGTCGTTCCTAATGGTGTGGATACCGATCTGTTCAAACCCCTCCCAGACGTCATTCGACACCCCAAAACAATTATTGCGACTGCGTCCGCGGACGCGCCCTTAAAAGGCTTGCCAGTATTGTTGAAGGCCTTCAAGGTCCTGTGTGAAGCCGATCCCGCGCACCGGCTGGTGCTGATTGCCCGACCTAAGCCCGGCGGCGACACCGAGGCCCTGATTTCCCGGCTCGGTTTGGCCGAGCAGATTCGGTTTGTGGGTGACGCCAGTCACGAGGACATCAACCGTCTTTATGCGGAGAGCGCTGTGGCCGTTGTGCCTTCGCTCTATGAAGGATTTGGTCTGCCGGCCGTCGAAGCGATGGCAGCGGGTGTCCCTCTGGTGTCGAGCGATGGAGGGGCCTTGGCTGAGGTCGTGGCGGATGGCGGGTTACTGGTGCCTGCGGGCGACAGCGAGGCGCTTGCCCAAGCGCTGGCGCGCGTGTTGTCCGATCCCATCCTTGCACAGGCCTTATCAGATCGCGGCAGACAGCGCGTGGCGAGTGAATTTTGCTGGTCCGTGTGTGCACAGCAGATGGTCCAACAATACCGGTCGTGCATCGACGCATGCTGACGGTCGATCTCGACAAGCTCGCACTGCAGCCTGGTCAACTGTGTGTCGACGTGGGTTGCGGAGAGGGACGTCACTCCCTCGCCACCTATTTACGCGAGGGTGTGCATGCACTCGGGATCGACTTGTCCGAGCAGGATGTCGGCACAGCGACACGGCGTATTGATGATATGCAGTCCCATTTGCCCGCGGGCCACATTAGTTTTGCAGCGGCGGATGCGACGGCTTTGCCGCTGGGCGACAGTACGGTCGACGTGGTCATTGCCAGCGAGATTCTTGAGCACATTCCCAATTACTTGAGGGTATTGGAGGAGGCAAAGCGAGTACTGAAGCCTGGGGGTCGCCTGTGCATCAGTGTGCCCAGACAGTGGCCAGAATGGATCTGCTGGCAGCTGAGTGAGGGTTATCGGAGTACCCCAGGGGGGCACATCCGCATTTTTGACGCGACGCACCTGCGCAGAGAAGTGGCGCGCCAGGGTTTTGTCTTCGGCGGACGGGGGAGTGCGCATGCACTGCACGTGCCGTACTGGTGGCTAAAGTGCCTGTTCTGGCGTCGCGATCCCGAGCCTTGGCTGGTGCGCACTTACCACAAACTGCTGGTATGGGATCTGATGCGGCGCCCCTGGATTACCCGCGCGCTCGACGCGTTTCTCAACCCCATTATGGGAAAAAGCGTGGTGCTGTATTTCACCAAGCAGGACATCGACAAGGCTACGCCGTCAGAGATGAGCCCATGAATGCCCCTTTCCTGAGCCCGGGCACATACCCCGCACAATGGCTTCAGCCCACGGTAGCGTTTCTTCTCGCGACTCAAAGGGCATCGGGGGAAATCCCTTGGTTTGAAGACGGGCATACTGATCCATGGGATCACACTGAAGCTGCGATGGGCCTTAGTATTGCCGGCGAGCTCAAAGCCGCCGAGCGAGCTTATGCCTGGCTCGGCGGCACACAATTGCCCGATGGCAGTTGGTGGGCCTGTTATCGAGACGGGCAACCCGATCACACCGTCGAGCGACGCGAGACCAACTATGTTGCCTATGTCGCAACCGGTATCTGGCACCATTTTCTGATTACTGGAGAGACTGATTTTTTGCGCGGTGCGTTTCCGATGGTCCAGAAAGCCATTGATTTCGTGCTGCACTATCAGAGCGCCGAAGGCGAGATTGACTGGGCGGTTGATCCCGACGGCAATCCCCTGGGCGATGCGCTGGTGACGGGTTGCTGTTCAATCTACAAGTCGCTTGAATGCGCCATTTTAATGGCAGAGCAACTTGATCAACCGACCGCGGCGTGGCGATCCGCGCGCAAGCAGCTTGGGCACGCGCTGGCGCATCGGCCCGAGCGCTTTGATCGAACATGGGAGAGCAAATCCCGCTATGCCATGGACTGGTTTTATCCCATTTTGGCCGGACTCGTAGTGGGACAGTCAGCCAGAGACCGGCTGAATCAGCGTTGGATGGAGTTTGTCGAGCCGGGCATCGGGTGTCGCTGTGAGAACCACCAGCCCTGGGCCACCGTCGCGGAGTCCTGCGAGCTGACGCTGGCACTGCTTGCCGCGGGAGAGCGCGAGCAGGCAGCCGAACTCTTCAGCTGGCTGACGCAGTGGCGTGACGTGGATGGTGCATGGTGGACGGGCTACCAGTTTGCGGAGCAGGTGCTCTGGCCCTTGGAAAAGCCAACCTGGACCGCAGGTGCCGTGCTGCTCGCGGCGGATGCGCTCACTTCTTACAGTGGCGCCAGTGGCCTTTTTCTCTCGCCTTTTCTGGAGGATTAAGCAGTGCGCACCGGGGTTAGGGGACGAGTCGCCTGAGCCCCCGCAGGGTACCCGTGGTGCCCATTAGCTCAAACAGGCCCGATTGGTTTGCCAATTGCCAGATTGTAAACGGCGCCTGCCCACCTTGGCTGGGGTCCGGAAATACGTCGTGAATGGCGAGTATGCCCCCGGGCGAGAGTCGGGGCGCCCAGGCGCGATAATCTGTGAGCGCCGCATCTAGGCTGTGCCCGCCGTCGATAAACACCATACCCAGACTGCCGCGCCAGTGCGGCGCTAAATCGGCGCTGGCGCTGACAATTGGAATCACCGGGCTGTCCAGACCGGCGGCGGCAATATTGCGGCGAAATTCGGCGAAGCTATCGAACTGGCCTGACGTATCCATGAGGGCCTGATCGTGGTGGCTTTCCCCCGGCTGATGTTCCTCGGAGCCGCGGTGATGATCCACGGCGAAGACCACGGTGTCGTGAGCTTGTGCGGCTTGTGCAAGCCAAATGGTGGAGCGCCCGCAGTAGCTGCCGATCTCAAGAAGGGGACCGATTTGTGCGGCTTCAAGTGCCCAGTCATATAACTGCCCTCCCTCGTCGTCAGGGAGGAAGCCGCGCACGGAATCTCCTGGAGGTCGGGGTGGGGTCTGGGGCATGGACTGAGACATGATACGCTCCGCGTGATCCGGCTATGAGTATACGATTGTCTTGAGCGTGCGGAACCGACGACCCCCTTCCTTTCTTCGCCGGCTCTATTCGCTGATGCTGCGTCTGCTGGTGCCTTTATTGCTGCTTCGCTTGCTTTGGCGCAGTCGCGGTAATGCCGGATACCGCGCGCAAATCTGGCACCGGATTGGTCTCTATGGTCGGCACCGGCCGGCACTCGCGCGCGAGCGGGTATGGGTGCACGCGGTGTCGGTTGGCGAAACCCTCGCCATCATCCCCCTTATTGAGCGGCTACTTGCAGAGCGACCCGAAGCGCGAGTGCTCATTACGTCGACAACGCCAACGGGCGCCGAGCAGGTCCGCCAGAAGCTGGGTGACAGGGTCGACTGGGATTGGGTTCCCTTCGACACTCCTGGCGCGGTAAGACGCTTTTTTGCACATTGGCACCCTACACTCGGTGTGCTGGTCGAAACCGAAATCTGGCCGAATCTGGTTACCCATGCGGCTGCCCGAGGGGTGCCCATGGTGCTGCTGAATGCCCGATTGTCCAAGCGGTCAGCTCGAGGGTACGCGCGTGTCGCCGGATTAACCCGGCCTACGCTGGCTTGTCTTTCGGGTGTTGCGGCACAAGGTAGGGCAGATGCGCGTCGGCTCCGCATACTGGGCGTGAACCCG
>CALKEI010000104.1 GCA_938085095.1 uncultured Luminiphilus sp.
CCATGCACCCGAATCAACAAACTGGGCACCCAAGCCTGCAGCGCATAGAGCACCAAAACGATAAAGGGAGCACCCATCAGATAGGCGCCAAAAATTCCACGCCGGGGCCAGACATATCGGGCGATTTCACGCCAGCTCACACTATCCGACGTGTCCGAAAATCGTCCGGTCCGCTGGGGTTCACGCACAAGTGGCAGCAAAAGGGCCATGCACAACCCTGGCAAGGCCACCAACATAAAAGTGAGCTGCCAGGGCGCCAGCACCCCCAAGAGCGGTAACTCTATGACACCCAAGCCACTCGCCCACCCCACCACTTCGGCACCCAATATCAGTGACAGACCGGCGCCAAGGTAAGGCCCCATGAGAAAGATACTTACGGGCAAAGCCCGCTTGTCCTCAGTAAAGTAGTCGGCCAGCAGGGACCATGAAGCCGGAGTAACGCTAGCCTCACCAACGCCCACGCCCATCCGCGCCACTCCGAGTTGCCAGAAGTTCTTGGCCAGTCCACAAGTCACACAACTCACCGTCCAGACGAGAATACCAATCACCAGCACGCGAACACGGTTGGCGCGATCAACAATACGCCCTAAGGGAATGCTCAGAATCACGTAGGGCAAAACAAAGGCCAGACCCTGTAGAAAGCTGACTTGAGAGTCGGACAAAGACAGGTCGTTGCGAATCGGATCGACCAGCAGGTTAATAATCTGTCGATCAATAAACGAAAACGTATAGGTCGCCGTTAACAGCGCGAGTGCCCACCAGGCCGCGCCGCTTCCAGCGCGCTGTTCATTCGTCACAAATCTCTCCTTCAACTCTAACCCTGAGCGTCAACCACTGCACGCAACAAAGAGAGTGAACACCGAGGTCAAAAAAAAGGGAAGGCGCCTGCCCTCCCTTGTCATCGCTGTATCGCCTTATGGCGATGAATCAGTAGGTGTAAGCAACTCTCACACCATACGTTCTGGGTGCGCCACCCCATCTGGCGGAATCAAGTGTGCCCACATCTGCCGCGTAGTCGAAGTACTCTTCATCTGACAGATTCTTACCATAGACCGACACCCTGATCTTCTCGCTCGGAGAGGTGTAGGTAAGGCTGGCATCGAGCAATCCAAATGACTCCTGCTGCAACCAAGGCTTGTTGTACAGATCGGTCATGTAGTCGTCGCGCCACGAATAAGCAACACGGGCCAGCATAGATGCACCGCCCCTAATCTGAAGGTCATAAGTCGCGGCGAGGCTGTAACTCAACTCAGCCACCTTCTGGAAATCCCAGCTGCTGGCGAGCTGATTGTCCTTGCCGTCCACAACGCCATCTGCGTTGGCATCAAAGTACTTGATGTTGGTGAACTCGGGATCCACCGTGCCAATCGATCCGTCGAGCCTCAGACTGTCCGTGACCTGAAACTGCATTTCCGCCTCGAAACCGCTGATCTCTGCCTCGCCTGCATTGAAGTTAATCAGGCTAGCACCACAGTCATCACAAGGGTTGTTCACGAACAAGATCAGATCTTCGTAATCTGCCATAAAGTAAGCGACATTCAGAAGACCGCGTCCACCAAGAAAGCTGGTTTTGAAGCCCACCTCAAACGAGTCTACCGATTCGGGATCAGTCGGCCCTACCGCGTCCAAGGTCGCTGCCCGCGCATTGAAGACTCCGCTTGCGAATCCACGTGTCCAGCTCGCATAGGCCATGGTGTCATCGCTGAAGTGGTACGTTGCAGCGACCTTTGGAGAGAAGTCAGACCAATCCTTTTCGTTGGAGGCGTTGTTGGTGCAGGAGGAGAAATCCAGCTCACAGGAGCCCAACACGCCAATGTCGATCTTCTTCTCTTCCTTGGTCCAGCGACCGCCCACCGTCAACATGAGAGAATCGGTCACCGAGATATTGGCTTCGCCAAAGATGCCGGTTGTTTTGTGCTCGGTCTCCGAATACGTCGCTGCATTGAGCGAAATAAAGAAATTTCTTCGTTCGCCAATAGAGTATTCCTGATCGAAGCGATTCACTCCCGCAACAAAATTAAATCGATCAGAGAAAGTGGACGAGTAACGCACCTCGATGCTGGTTTGGTCCTGCTCCTCTTTGTTGTCATTGAAGTGAAAAATCGTAAACGGCGTGCCGTCAAAATCGGTGCTGGAGTTGTATTCCACCTCTCGGTAGCCCGCGATAGTCGTGATAACGCCGTGACCAAGATCCCATGTGGCATCTAACACCAGAGAGCTCGTCTCCAGCTCGGTGTAGCCAATCAAGTCATGATTAATGCTGTACTTGTCGTCGGGTGGGGTGTATCCCCAGGTGGTCTGAGCGAGAAACCGGCTACCCTCTCCACAAACGATATCTCGGTTATCCACTCCGGGAATCGGCGCGCAGTTGTGCGCAACGTTCTGAGAGTTGGCGCTTCCCGTATTGTTCTCGAGAAACTCTGCAATTAACGTGGCTTCAAAATTTTCGGTGAACTCAAACCTCACCATGGGGCGGATAATCGTGAGATCCATACCCACCTTATCGCCAGTATCAGTAAGCGGCATTCCCGCCGGGTAGATGCTCGTATCGATGGTGCCCCCATTGTTATCTTCAAAATATCCATCGCGGTCTAACTTGATTACCGCGACCTTACCGAAGATGTTATCGGTGAGAGGGCCCTCTATGCTGGCATTGAACTCAGTGGCGCCGTAATTGCCAACGCCTGCTTCAACCGTGAATCCAAACTCGTCTCCCGGTCTCTTGGATTTCACCAGAACGGCGCCCCCGGTTACGTTCCGCCCTAAAAGCGTCCCCTGTGGGCCACGCAGTACTTCGACCGCCTCGACATCAAATGTGCTGGCAAGGGCGCCAGCGTTGTACCCGACGTAAACACCGTCCATGAAAATCCCTACTTTGGGATCATTGGTGCGCGTCGAGCCATTCACGCCCATACCTCGGATAAAGAAATTCGGGTAACTGGCGTAAGTGCCCACATTGTTGAGCTCTGCGTTGCTCACCATTTTGCCAATGTCGACTAGGTCTACCGTAAACGCCTGTTTTAAGGCCGTTTCATTGAACGTCATCACAGAAGCAGGTAGGTCTTGAGTCGACACACCAGCCGCTTGCTTGCTGGAGATCACGATGACCTCTTCAATCACACCCTGCGCGCTTGCGAGAGAGGACACTCCCAATATCGACGCGCTTAACGTAAAAGCCTGAGCAATTGCGAGCGGATTTTTAGTTTTCATGCAGTTTCCCTTATTTGTATTGTATTGATGCAATCTGGACTCTGGCCCTTACGGCTCGACCTTTCCTGCTACTCAGCGCTACGTGCTTTTCAAGTCAGGGAAAGGGTTTAAAGGACGGCTGACCTCTTATCCAAAATTGAACGATCGACTCAATTTTATGTTACGCGTTAACGCCGGACTATTCAAGCGATGGCTCGGCCCGTTGGAGTGGCCCGGGATGGCCAGAGCGCTGGGGATATTTATGGCCTGAGTGGCACCTTGCAGCGGCCTTCACCGCTCAGAATCAATCCGTCATCCTGGTTACGCTGCCAGATAGTGCAGGTGACCTCGCCGCGCTCAGAGTCAAGGGGCTTGAGCGCCTGAATCTCACCTCCACAGTAAAGATAATCATCCGGGAAAACGTTGGCGACGAAACGCATCTTGGTGGATAACAAATCCCAGGGCGCTTGCAGTAACGAGGTGAAATAGCGATAGAGGTAAGCCTGATTCAGCGGCCCTTGCTGCACCGCATCGGGCAAACCCCTCTCTTGGGCATATACCCGGTCAAGGTGAAGCGGATTCGTGTCCCGAAGAATCAGCGCGATGGGAATGTAATCAAAACGGCTCATCGGGCCCAATTCCACAGTGGGCAGCGCCATGCCCACTCGCAGATCCTCAAAATAGAGCTTGAACGACTGGTCCATCACTTGAAAAGAATATAGGACTGTCGGCCAGACATGATCCTGTCTCCCACTGTTGCGCTGTCGATCTGAAAGCTGACGTCGATCACGTCGAAACGTTTCTTGCCTTGCTTCTCGTAAACATCGTGCACCGAAGCGTCAATCACCACGGCCTCTCCCACCCTCAATGGGCGGTGAAACTCAATCTCCTGCTCACCAAACATGGCGGTACCTGTTTGGTAGTCGAATAGAAAGTCCTCCCGCCAATCGAAGGTCTTCAATAAGCCCAGTACCGCAACAAAAGGCGCAAACGACGGTGGGGCGAGCCCGCCACCCTCCGCGCCGGCCAGCCCATCAACCGATACAGGCGAGGCAAATTCAGGCTCAGCAACGACACCCAAAAAATCAGCCACATCCACCTCTGAGACAGTGTAAGTCGCTTGCCTGAGCTGTTTGCCGATCAGCTTCTCTCGGTCTGGTGCTTCGGTATTCACAGATCCTCACAGATGGGCTGCAATGAATTCAAGGCAAGGGTATCGGGAATGCAAGCTCGTGCAAATAAATGACTTGCCTGCGCTGATCCCAGTGAAACATCGGTTGCCGTCACGCTACCTTCTTTGTAGCCTGTCGCTCCCTAGTCAGCCCGAGAGCATTCATGTCCTCATATCTGCAACCCTCCGTTATCAGGTCGTGCGCCTCCCGCCTGAGCGATGATGTCTGCCTCACAGCACAAGGAGCTGCGAGTTGAACAAGGCCCTGAACACATCTTTAGGCGGAATCCTTAACAGCGCTGCCGAACGCTGTCCGGATCAAGAAGCCATTGTTTTCCCGGACCACAGGCTGACCTATTGGGAGTTGCTGCAGCGCAGCCGCAAAATAGCGAGGGCCATGCTGGCAAGCAACGTCAAGCCCGGAGACCACATCGGCATACTCGCCACCAATCGCCCTGAGTACTTACCGCTGCTCTTTGCCTGCACATTAATCGGTGCAGTCGCAGTTTTGCTGAACGCCAGATTTCGCAGTCAGGAGCTTCAACACACCGTGCGGCACTGCGATCTAAAGTGGATAGTGGCGGGCAACTTAAAGGCAGTGCCCCACGTAGAGAGACTGGTTGAGGCCTTCCCGGAGATCGAAAAACTCTCCTCGAAGAAGGCCTCGGCGGGAAACGCCGCACCGCTCCTCGAGCACCTTGTGACCCTGGACGATGTTGCTGAAGAATCTTTTCAAAAATGGGACGATTTTCTGGAGGCGGCCTGTTTGGTGGACGAGAAAGAGCTAGATGTCATCGCCAACAACGTCGATCCGCTCAGCACTGCGCTCATCATGTTTACCTCGGGCACCACATCAATGCCGAAGGGCTGCGCCCTTAATCACCATTCGGTATTCCTAACCTCAGCGGCGATGCGTGACCGGTTATCCGTTACGAATAAAGACGTAATGTGGGATCCATTGCCCATGTTCCACATGGCATCGATACTGCCACTCCTCAGTATCATGCATGAGGGTGGGAAATTCCTGACTGATCGCACAGTCGACATAGACCACGCCATAGCGCAGATACATGAGGAACAGGCCACGTTTTTGTACCCTGCTTTTCCTGCGATTATGGCCGACCTGCTTGCGCATCCGGAGCTAAAACCCGAGACGCTGGGATGCATCCGGCTCATCAATAACATCGCACACGCCGAAACGCTGCGAGCCAATATGGCCGCCTTACCAAAAGCGACACATATCAGTGCTTATGGGATGACTGAGCTGACTGGTGTTGCGAGTCACACGGATCCCTCCGATCCTGCAGAGGAGCGAATAAGCCACTGCGGGCAACCTTATCCCGGCATAGAGGTTGAGATAAAAAATACTGAATCGGGCATGCCCTGCCCTGTGGGGGAGCAAGGTGAAATCTGCGTGAAGGGATTCTCGATTTTTCAGGGTTATTACAAACAACCTGAGGAAAATGAAAAAGCTTTTGATGAGGACGGTTGGTTTCACACTGGTGATCTAGGCTCACTCGATGTCAAAGGTCGGATCCGGTTTCACGGCAGACTTAAGGAGGTGCTGAAGGTGGGTGGCGAGAATGTCTCCCCACTGGAAATTGAGGCCTGGCTCTCGACGCACCCTGAGGTGGTCACGGCACAGGTGGTGGGTGCGCCCGATGCTCGACTTGACGAGGTTGCCGCAGCGTTTATTGAACTCAAAGTTGGTGCGCAACTCAGTGAAGAAGACATCCTTGATTACTGCAACGGACAAATCGCTTCGTTTAAAATTCCAAAAATTATCCGATTTGTCTCGGAGTGGCCCATGTCGGCTACCAAAATACAGAAATCTGAACTCAAAAAAATGCTGGCTAAGACTTAACGCTCGCCGCCATCTTTCGTGCCTGCTCCCGATCAACGGCCCCGGCTCCGTCTGAGTGCACAGGTTTCGGAGCAAGCCCTTGCATCCGTAATGTGTAGAGTGGGTGCCGTGCGCATCGGGTTAGGCAGGTGGTTGAGGAGCCTTACTAACCGCCAAGAGTCTGCTAAAGTCAGCGAGACTGATGCCGCATGGGACACAGCCCTCAATGGGTGCGAATGCTCAAATAAAGGAACGAGCCAACCAACAGCGCTCGTTAGAAACAAAAAACAAAATTCTGAATGCGGCAGAAGAGCTCTTCTCTCTTCATGGCTTTTACGGTACTTCGCTCAGGGATATCAGCGCTCTCAGCGGGGTCCGTATGTCGCTGTGCTACTACCATTTTGGCTCAAAGGAAGATGTGCTCCAAGCGGTAGTAGACCGGCGGGCCGACGCGCATCAGCAAGCTTTGCTGGAACCTTTGAACGCCTATAAAGAACAATTTGGTGATCAACCCATTCCCGTGGACGCGCTGATCGAGGCGTATGCGAGACCGATCATGGAGCGACATCTGTCGTGCGGAAATGGTTGGCGGAACTACACCCGATTAATGGCGCATCTGTATAGTGAATCTGCGCACTTGGAACCGAAGGTGCAAGTTCACAAATATGATCCTGTGATAAAACAATTTTTTGCGGAGTTTCGGAGAAGCATGCCCCACGCCAATGAACCCGAACTTCATTGGGCAATTTATTTTCTTCGCTCGTCAGTCATCAACATGTTACTCGATACCCAACTGGTGGATGATCAGTCCGCGGGGCTTTGCGATTCTGGCGATTTGGCGCAAGTGATTACCAGGCTGAAATCGTTCTTTTCGAAAGGATTACAGGAACCCTGATCAGCGTCATATGTTGCGATGGGCGCCCAATACACACTATGGGTTTACGCACTTTAACAGCGCGCTCACTCCTTGATGCCGTTACCCAGCGGCCAGCTCAGAGCCCCGAGCCATCCTCTGAATAAATCACCCAGATCTTACGATACCCGTCAGTCTCCCAGCGTCCCGTCCACTCTTTGGGAATCGTGACCGCCTCACCCGCTCCAATGGTGACGACTGACCCATCGACAGAGGTCAATGTAACGCCGCCCTCAAGGAAAAACATAAATTCATCGACACCATAAGGTTCTGTTATGTCGAAGACCTGTGGCCCCGATTTATAGACGCCCGAAGCGAACTTGCCGTCGCTCGATTTGAGCGACGTAAAGTCGAAAATCTCTTGGCCGGCATGCTCCGTGATCACGACCTCTGGGTGTTCAAATACGCCCCCTAAAAGATCAGTCACCGATAATTTCGCGGGCTGCGCATCAGCGAAAGCCAGTGCGCCACCCAGTAAGGCCACCAAGGTGACGCCAACGTTTTTTGCCCATAGTTGAATGCTTTTCATCGCTACTTGCTCCCAATCCACCGGACTTACATCAAGCTCCTATGGAGCCTTTTTGAAGCGACGCCTATAGGCGCCAGGAGCCTGCCCCGTGACCTTGTGAAACGCGGTATAAAACGTCGAAACGGATTTAAAGCCAACCGCCAACGCAATCTCCCCAGTCGACTTTAAGGGTCGCACATCTGACTCAAGTAGCGCGGCAGCAGCCTCTACGCGATATCGATTGACCATGTGAAAAAAGTTGGAATTAAGACCCGAGTTGATTGCCTGAGATACATAATTCACTGAAGTGTCGAGGTGAGCTGAGAGTTTAGGCAGCGACAAGTTAGCATCGAGATAAAGCTTTTCATGCGACATGGCGTGCTCTATGTTTGCAAGTAGAGCTCCCAGCTCGCTCTGACTCAATCCCGACTTCACATACTGAACACGCGACTCTCTGCGGATCCAGACTTCCCTGTCCTCCGGCAACACGTAAAAATCGCGAATCTCGAGTGCTAACCCACCCTCTAGCGTGATGAAGTCTGCACCACGAAAAGATCCCTCTTCCCCTTTTGAATCATTGTTTTTAGCAAGATATTGAAAAGAGATCGTGTTGTCGCCGCAAAGAATATCGCCCGACACTTCGTATTGATAATGGTAGCTTTCGAAAAATTCGCTTAGTTCTTCAAGCAGCGACGCTCCGGTCATCTCCACCTGCCAAGCTTCATCGACATAACAACCATTCGGACACATACACGCCATCACGGCACTCGCATCACCCTGATTCCACGCATCTAAGTAACTCGCCACAAAAGAAGTAGCGGTGCTAGTTTTCATGACGCCTCTCTGCGCTGGATACTCCGATGACTTGGTGTCCACGGATCAATTAATGGAAATAGATAACGATAGTTTACTAGGGTAGCGCGCTGTCAGGTAAGAACTTTTCGGCTATCGCGCAGTCATTGGAGACATTACGGTGATAATTTCAGAGAATATCCAATCAATAGGTTTAAGACAGTAAACCTGGTTAGTGGATCGAGCATGACTACACGAACTTCATGGCGTCAAACACTTCGTCCGAGGCAATGGTTAAAGCTTGTTGTGTACTCACTGTTGCTCGTCAATTTCATCCACTATTTCCTGGACGACATCGAGCGCGCGCGACACGTCGCTCATTTCGGCTGGGGCTGGAATGATTGGACGGCCAACTTCGCCACGACAATGGACGAACTAGCTTGGTTTATGCTCCTGCTCGTACTGGAGCTGGAAACCTATTTGTTATCCGATGGCGCTTTTACTCGAGGCCGAGTAGCGGCGTTGAACTTTGTCAAGGTGATTTGCTATTTGACGATAGGTCACACGATATTTGTGTTTGCCAAGTACGTTATAGATTTGGCTGATGCAGTCAGAATTGTAGACACCCACCTCTGCGCATTTGCTGACCAAGGATTGTCCTTTACGCGAAATTTGGCTTTTTGGGAGTTGAATGCGACGAACTGTACCGAGCCATCCTCTAACAATGAGTTTTTCCTCCTACTACAAAATCAGGCAATCACAGATGCTCAGGGAATGGTTATCGAGTATGAGCTTGCGATAGCAGATCTGATTGAAGTGGTCGTTTGGCTAGTTATCCTTCTCTTTATAGAGCTAATGATCAAAATTCAGGATCGCGGTATCAGCTCAAATCTATTCCTGTCCTTCGCCACCCTCAGCAAAAGCCTGCTATACGGAGTACTTTGGCTAGTGGCAGGGTACTGGGCGTTCCGAGGTCACTGGATATTTGCCTGGGATGAGACCCTGTGGATTCTGGGTTTTATGGCTATCAGTATGAACCTTTCAGACTGGCGAAAAGAGCTCGCAGTAAAATGAACAAACCCCAAACCACTCGACAGACAGACAAACTCCTCGGCATGCATCGCCGCATCACCCGGCGTGACTTCGTTCAGGGGGCCGCGCTAATCGCTGGAGCGACACTACATCCAAATGCGTTGAGCGACCCTAGAATCAGCGGAAACGCCTGGGCACCTGATGTCAACAACCGCTCCGATTATCCGCCTGCGAAAACAGGAATGCGCGGATCGCACCCGGGAGCCTATGAGGTCGCCCACGCATTGGGACGTGATGGTGCGAAGTTCCCGCAACCCACGATAATGGCCGAGCAATATGACCTAGTGGTGGTAGGTGCCGGAATATCTGGTTTGGCTGCAGCGTATTTTTACCGTCAGAAACTCGGCCCAGCCGCACGCATTCTGCTGCTTGAAAACCATGATGATTTCGGCGGCCACGCCAAACGTAACGAATTTCACCAGAGTGGCAAGATGGTGCTGTCCCTTGGAGGTACGCATAATCTTGAGTGGTGGAACTTCAGCGATACGGTGAACACGCTGATGGATGAACTTGGCGTAAACCCGCATGCCATGCGCAAAAAAATGACTTTTGAGTACGGACGTGATGCACCCAACAGCCCAGCGATGTGGTTTGATCAAGAGACCTATGGTGTAAATCGCCTTCTGACTAACTTCAGCCTGAGAAGCCGCCTCACAGTAGAACAAATAAACGGTATCCCGATCTCCGAAGCCGGAAGAGCTTCACTCGTAGCGTTCTACACTGCCGGCGCGATTCACCGCAGCGACTCTGAAGAGGAACTGGCCCAATTACTGGGCGAGATCAACTACCCAGATTTTTTACGTCTTTACGGGGGCCTGACCGACGACGCGATTCAGCTGTTTGATAAGGATCAACATGGCTCATGGGGACTCGAAATGCGAGCTCTGTCGGCGGCCGAGGCATTGGAAGAAGGTTATCCGGGAGTGCATTTATTTGGTCATGATTGGGAAGAGGAGGACTTTGAATACCCGGTTGCAATGTGGCCAGACGGCAATGCAAGTCTCGCGCGGCTCCTCGTCGCAAAGCTAATTCCCGAGGTGGCTAACGGAGTCAGCGCTGACAACGTTGCGACTGCGCACTTCGATTACGCCGCTTTAGATCAGAGTGGCGCCAATATCCGGCTAAGACTGAACGCAACGGTAGTCGCCGCTGAACATAACGACTCAGGCGTATCGGTAACCTATGTCGCCGGAGGAGACGTACAGCAGGTCGCAGCAAAGCATGTCGTACTGGCTTGTTATCACAGCATCATTCCTTACCTTTGCCCATCCATGCCCGATACGCAGAAGGAAGCGCTGAAATATCAGGTCAAGATGCCTCTGGTACTGACCAATGTGTTAATCCGGAATCGCCATGCGCTCGACAAGCTTGGAGTCGATGCAATTTCCTGCCCGGGGCGGCTGCATGCAAGACTGTTCCTTTTTCAAGGCATCCCTACGGGCGGCTATGACGGATCGGAAGATAGTAGTGACGCGGTATCGTTGGTCTTCTGGGGGTCAATATCTCCGCCGGCGGACGCTATGGATATTCGCTGCCAACTGCGAGAGTCACGCCGGAAGTTGCTCGATCTGTCTTTGGAAGATTTCGAGCGAGAGGTCCGCACGGTACTTGATGGTTTGCTGGGACCCGAAGGCTTTGATGTCTCTGAAGACGTTCTCGCCATCACGGTAAACCGTTGGCCTCATGGCTATGCCTATGAGTACATGCAGCTATGGGACCCGCAGTGGGAACCCGGACAGGCGCCGCATGAAATTGCACGCAAGCCATTTGGCGCTATTACCATCGCAAATGCGGACGCGGGCGCATCCGCCTACACCCACGTCGCCATTGATCAAGCACAACGAGCCGTAGACGAGTTACCAGAGGCTTCATGAGTGAGCCTCCCAGGCTGACCCTGCATCCCGCGGACGCTGCTTGCAGCAGGAGCCGGAAACTACGCGGCAGACTGGCGATCACCTCACTGCGATCTAGCCGGCACCTCTGGTTAGCTCTCCTCTGGCCCGGTCTTTACTCTAATTAGTAAAGCCCATCGCATACTAGCCGCGGAATTTTTTGGGGTCGAAACATGACTGAACGCATCATCCAGAACGCCTACTACGTCCCGGATATTGACGAAGGCATCCAGCGCTTCCATCACCTCTGGGGGCTGGGTCCTTTTTTTGTTCGCCGTCATATCGACCTGGAGAACGTTCTATACCGGGGTCATCCCGCGGAACTGGATATTTCAGCAGCCTATACTCAGGCTGGTGAACTCATGATTGAGCTGGTGACTCAACATAACGACGCCCCATCGATATTTAGAGATCTTTACGGCGCCGACGAGAGCGGCTTTCATCATGTAGCGCTAGACTTTGGTGATCACGATGAGCGGGTTAGCCACTTCAATCACCTTGGATACGAGTCAGTCACGAGCTTTAACACTTCGGATGGTCGCGGCGCCACCTACCTGGACACCATGGCGGCGGTGGGTCACGCGACAGAAATCTATATCGTTAATGACAGCCTTTTGAATTTATATTCGGAGGTGAGGCACGCGTCGGAAAATTGGGATGAAACAGATTTAATCCGTGAACTGTGACCGCCTCATTGACAACTTACGCTCTCCAATTCATTAATACTGTGCCCTAATGGCGCGTTCAGAGCTCATCAACCAATGACAGGAGTGCTCACTCGCTCATGGAACACACTTGCCAATGCCCCTGCGGAACCAATCAATTCTCGGTCAGTGGCGACCCCATCGTCCGCTTTTTTTGCCACTGCACTATTTGCCAGGAAAAATACGATGCGCCCTTTGCTGACGTCGCGCTATTTAAACTGTCGTCCGTAGATCTCCCGGAGCAGGCCGTCACGTACGGTCAATACAAGCGCTTTGTGGCGATTGATCGCGGTATGTGCGATGACTGCCACAAACCCGTCATGGCAAAAATGGGTGCCGGAGAAAAAGGTTATGCATTTATTGCAGCACAGAATTTCGCCAACCCGGAGGCCCTGCCGGCAAGCACCATGCATGTGTTTTACGGCACCCGTGCACATGACGTCGACGATCTGTTACCCAAGCACCATAACTGGTTAAGTAGTCAGTGGGCATTCTTAAAATTACTGAGATCGGCGGGCTAAGCGCCTCTATTCCACTGCTGGCGCCACCACTTCCCGACCGAGTGACTAGACATGCACGGTGACGGTAGGGACCCTTGCGGAACGCAACAGATGGTTCGTCCTGCTCCCTAAAAAGAGGCTCTTTAAGGGCGAGTGGCTATACGCACCCATCACCAGCATGTCGACCTCTCTGTCTGCCAGCGCCTGTGTCACCTGGTGTTCGGGATCCCCCGGAAGATAAGCCGTTTCGACCTGAAATCCACCCTCAGTCAGTGTGCTTCGCGCCCAATCCAAATGTTTTTCTGCATCACTATTTTGCTTACCCGACATCACGACATGAATCGGTAAATCAGCAAGCCCCCGGTTAGCGGCAATCAAGCTTATGCACCTTCGAGTCATTCGCTTGCCGTCATAAGCAAACAATGCACTTTTTGGCTCAGAAAATTCACTGGCAACAGTGAGTATCGGGCGGCGAATATTGCGGCT
>CALKEI010000105.1 GCA_938085095.1 uncultured Luminiphilus sp.
TTTCTCGGCCAGCGCTTGATACATCAGGGTTTTGAACACACCTTCTGGCAAACGGTGAAGGTGGGGTGCGGCGAGTTTTGAAAATCGCGCCCGGCCATCCATGCTTTCGAGGTCTAGTCCTTCAGCGAGGTGCTTGAACAAGAACGTCTCTAGCGGGTCGGCATGATCAAACAGGTTCTCAAGGTAGGCCTGACCCTTGGCGCGCACCAGGGTGTCGGGGTCTTCTCCTTCGGGTAAAAAGAGGAATTTAGCCTGCCTTCCGTCCTGCATCGCAGGCAGCGTGGCCTCGAGCCCTCTAAAGGCGGCCTTGCGGCCGGCGTCGTCGCCATCAAAACAAAACACCACCTCGGGCACGATGCGAAACAGCCGCTCGAGATGGGTTTCGCTGGTCGATGTGCCCAGTGTGGCGACCGCATAGGGGATACCGTGTTGGGCTAGGGCAATGACATCCATGTAGCCCTCGACCACCACAATGCGCTCAAGGCGCCGCGGGTGTTTACGTGCCTGCCAAAGCCCGTAGAGCTCGCGAGACTTTTGGAACACGGGGGTTTCGGGAGAGTTCAGGTATTTGGGTTTGTCGTCGCCCAGCACGCGGCCACCAAAGGCAATGACTCGGCCGCGTTGATCCTGAATCGGAAACATCACCCGTTCGCGAAAGCGGTCGTAGGTGCGGCCTTTGTCATTTTTGACCAGCATGCCCGAGCGCATAAGTCGTTCTTGCGACGCCTCGTCGGTGCCACTGGCCTGCATGAGATTGTCCCAACCCGCCGGTGCAAAGCCGACCCGAAAATCGCGGGCGACCTCGCCGGTGAGGCCGCGACTCTTGAGGTAATTCACCACTTTGTGGCGCTCGGCGTGTTGGCGCAGCGCGTGTTCATAGAACTTACTCGCGTGCTCCAGCGCCTGATACAGCGGTTTATTTTGGTCTTTGGGCGGTTCGTGGCCGCCGCGCGGATCATCCTTGGGCACTTCGAGGCTCACGGTTTGAGCCAGACCTTCCACTGCCTCGCGAAAATCGAGCCGTTCGTAGTCCATCACGAACCCGAGCGCGTTCCCCCCTGCACCGCAGCCGAAGCAGTAGTAGAACTGCCGCTCAGGATTCACTGAGAAGGAAGGCGTCTTTTCGTCGTGGAAGGGGCAGCAGGCGGTGTAATTTTTGCCCGCCTTTTTGAGCTTCACACGGCGATCGATCACTTCAACGATATCGAGGCGATCCAGAAGGTCATCGAGAAAAGCTTGCGGAAGTCTTGCCACGGTTTAGTCGTTAGGGTCGCTCGTTCGCGGACTACCCTGTCGGCAGCCCGTATCGTGAAATGATGAGTGCAATGGTTTGGAGCAAGCAGTGTGAACCGCCAACTCTGGGAGGGCAAGCATTACGCTGAGGTTGACGGGGCAGAGGTGAGCGGAGATGGACTCCAGCCGAGGATGGGCCAGATTTTTCAGGCGCCGAGCTTGGCTTTGACTCGCTGTGAGACCTCACCCATGTCGGCACGACCCTGGAGCTGGGGTTTCAATTTACCCATCAGCGGACCCATGGCGGCCATGCCTTCTGCCTCAATACTGCCAAGGGCTTCGTCAATCAGCGCGTCGATGTCTTCGCTGGAGAGCTGGGCGGGAAGGAAGGTCTGGATGATGGCAATTTCGGCATCTTCCTGTTCAGCCAGTTCGGGGCGATCGGCATCACGAAACTGGCTGGCGGAGTCGCGGCGCTGTTTCACCATCTTGTCCATAATGGTGAGTGCGCGTGCGTCATCGATCTCGATGCGCTCGTCTACTTCGATGCGTTTGAACTCAGCCTGAATCAGGCGAATGGTATTGAGGGTCTGCTTCTCTCGCGCTTTCATGGCGGTCTTCATGGCCGCCTTGACCTGTGCTACTAGAGAGGGATTCTCACTCATGGGGGGCCGGACCGGAGGTCACCCAAGCAATCAATAAAGGCGCTGGCGCTTGCGATTCTCGCGCGACACCTTTTTTGCGTGACGCTTCACCGCAGCCGCTGCTGCACGCTTGCGGATTGTGGTGGGCTTCTCGTAATGCTCACGCTTTCTGACTTCGGCAATGAGGCCGGCTTTTTCGCAGGAGCGCTTGAAGCGACGCAAGGCGACGTCAAAGGGCTCGTTTTCTTTAACCTTAATAAAGGGCATTCATCTATCCTGTGATCTTAAAACCCGCGCAAAATGGCACGGACCCGTTTGAGGGCGCGCAGTATAGGCGCGAAACCCTTATTTTGCAAAGCGCCGGGACATGTTAGTTTTTGCCCCTTTTTGGCGCAGTAGGTGGCCAATTTCGCGATAATGGGTCGCGCCAGAGGGTACTTTGGGTGGCGATTCAGATGATGAGAGAACAATGCGCGTATTAGGCATAGAAACCAGCTGCGACGAGACTGGGGTGGCGCTTTATGACACCGATCGGGGTCTGGTGGCGGACGCCTTGTACTCGCAAGTCGCTATTCACGCCGAATACGGTGGTGTGGTGCCCGAGCTTGCCAGCCGAGACCATGTGCGCAAGACCTTGCCGCTGATCGATCAGGTGCTGAGCGAAGGCGGTGTGGCACGCAGCGATATCGACGGTGTGGCGTATACCGCGGGCCCGGGACTGGTGGGTGCGCTGATGGTGGGCGCCACCTTAGGGCGCGCCATTGCTGCAGGGCTGGGTGTGCCGAGTCTGGGGGTGCACCACATGGAGGGTCACCTATTGGCGCCCATGCTGGGCAAAGGGCAGGGCGAGCCGGTACCCGAGTACCCTTTCGTGGCGCTGCTGGTGTCGGGTGGTCATACCCAGCTCGTTCGCGTTGAGGGTTTAGGCGAGTACGCGCTGCTGGGTGAATCCCTCGATGATGCCGCCGGTGAGGCGTTTGATAAAACCGCCAAAATGCTCGGCTTACCTTACCCTGGTGGTCCCCACGTAGCGCGCCTGGCGGAGCTGGGTGATCCGGCGCGTTTTGATTTCCCCCGGCCTATGGTGAAGCAGGGCGGTCTGGACTTTAGTTTTTCGGGCCTCAAGACCCATACCCAGACCACGGTGCGGGCCTGCGAGGTGGGTGGCGAACTCAGCGATACCGACAAAGCTGACATTGCGCGGGCCTTTGAGGCCGCCGTTGTCGATACCTTGGTGATTAAGTGTCGTCGTGCACTCAAGCAAGAGAACTTAACGCGGCTGGTCATGGCGGGCGGCGTGAGCGCCAATGTGCGATTGCGCGCTGCGCTGGAA
>CALKEI010000106.1 GCA_938085095.1 uncultured Luminiphilus sp.
CCCCCCGCCTCCAGCGGATAGGGTGTCGGCGGTTGCGCCCAAACCTCGCCGAGGTGATCAGAGGGCGACTCGGCCCTAGTATCGGCAAGACTGTCGGCCTGCAGTGCCAGCTGCGCTAACCCTTCCGCCCCCAAGAGGTAGGCCCAAGCCTGCTCAGAAAACAACTGATGCGTGCCGCGTTGCAACGTCAGTGTGAAGTCGCGTTGCAGACCGACCATCAGTGCCGCAACCATTGCGAACACCAACATTGCCACCACTAAGGCAGCGCCGCGCTGCGACACGCCGAGATCAGAACGAGGGCAAGACATAGGTTCTCCTTACCTCTCCCAGACCGACAACTTCCATCACGACTTCGACCGCCGCAGGTGGCTTGGGCAGTTGTCCCGGCCGGGATAAATCGGCAATCCAGTTGTCCTGCCAGTTACGCCGATCAATCACATCGTTGCGATCACTCTGTATGACGGACAAAGAAGGCAGAAAGCGGACCTCAAAACGCGCTATGTCATCCAGCACTGTCGTCTCAACCGCCTCGGTTCCGGCAGTTCGGTCGAGCACTGGAAAATACCCGCGCCAAAGCTGGTCATCCTCCAACCACCAGCGAACCCGCTGCAGCGCACTGCGGGGTGCCCCGGTTGAGTTGTGCCAGCCAGCGCGGGTTAGCACCAGCGCATCAGGCGCGAGTTCACCGCCACTGAGCGCGGGGCTGAGCTGACCGAACTCATCGACCACCGGGCGGTTGACTACCTGACGCAGATCACGGGAGAGCATAGACAGTGCCTGATTGATCTCGTGCGCCCGTGTCGCGGCTGCGCGCATACTCTCTGCACCGGACAGAGCGCTTGATAGCCCCGTGTAAGCCATCATAGAAATCAGAGCCGTAATCGCCATCGCGACCAACACCTCGACCAAAGTGAAGCCGGAGGCCACGTGCCTAGCGCCCATTGCCAGGGCGCTCCTGTGCTAAGTAGCCATCGAGCATCTGGATCGGAGAGGCTTGGCCATCCTCCTGATCCGACACTGCAATTTTGTAGCGAAAAAATCCGGGAACCTGTGTCTCCTCGCCCTCACTCCACCAGAACCAACTCCGGCCCGCTAATTCTTCCCTACCGGAGATCTGTCCTGCCTGCAGGGTGCCTTTAGCACCAAGGACGAGACGGAGTTCTGCCAAACGATTCGCAGCAATCCATTGAGCCTGTCTCCGATCATCAAGATAGCGCAGGCCATCCAGTTGCTGGGACAAAGTCAGCAAGAGCGCAGGCAAGGCCACCGCGACTACTGCCAAGGCAACCATCACCTCGACCAGCGTGAAGCCCACGTGTATTCGCGACGCAAACGGTCTCTCAGCGGCCGTCATTAGCGACCCCTCTGGGCAACAGCCGCATACGACCCAACAGATCCCATTCGAGGCGATACAGCAAATCACCCGTGCGGGCATCCAGCCATTCGAGGGAGCCCGGCGTCATCTCACCACCCGCCCAGGCCACGATCTGTGGCGCAGGTTTCAGCTCGGCTTCATAGAAGATGAACTCCAGGTCGGGCTGCCCGTCCAAGCTCAATCGGAGCTCGTATCCGTCGGCGAGATCCAGTGCAGCAAACACCTCTGCGCTGGCCCGAGGCGCTGCCCAGCCCTGGTCAAACCGTCTCATCCAGATACCCTGGTAACGTGATTCACCCTCATCGGAATGCAATCCAATAAAAAGGCCATGATCTGCCGCAGAGAGACCGGCTTCAGCACTGGCAAAGGCCAGCAAACCCGAGAGATGCCGTGCCTCACCTTCGAGTCCGAGGTCGGCGCCACCGCGACCCACGTTTAGGCTCACCACACCCGTCAACAGCACAATGGTAAATACTGCGACCAGCAGTTCAATTAAGCTGAAACCGCGCGCGATCGCACCACGCTCCGTGAGGCGAGGGTTCACGAGGGGGAAATCGGAATCAGCTGTTCGCCTCATTCCAGTTACCGATGTCGGCATTCTGATTTTCACCGCCCGGCAGCCCGTCGGCACCCAGAGAATAAATATCGATCTCCCGATATTCTCCTGGCGACAGATAAAGGTAGGGCCGACCCCATGGATCAAGAGGCAATTCGGTGAGATAGCCTCCACGCTTGAAATTACGCGGCTCTGGCTCCAATGTGCTTGGCGTCACCAGCGCCTCGAGTCCCTGTTCGGTGGTCGGGTAGACGTAGTTATCGAGTCGATAAATTTTCAACGCCGTTTCAATCGATTTAAAATCGGCCCGTACCTTCTGCACGCGGGCATCATCCGCGCTATTGAGTACTGTGGGTGCCACAACGCTGATCAAGAGCCCCATGATGACCAGGACTACGAGAATCTCAATCAGGGAAAAGCCTGTTTGTCTGTGCATCGTTGTCTACCTCACCATCGTATTCAAATCAAAAATCGGCAACAAGATAGCCAGAACAATGGTCAGCACCAGCCCTCCCATCAACACCACCATCGCGGGCTCAAACAGTCCCATAATAGTTCCCAGTGTCATTTCCAACTCACGCTCCTGATTGAGTGCGGAGCGCTCGAGCATTTTTTCAAGATCGCCGCTGGCCTCACCCGAGGCCACCATGTGCACCATCATAGGCGGAAAAAACGACTCCTGTGACAGCGCCCGGCTGAGACTCGACCCTCCCTGTACGGCAATCGATACCGTGCTGCTCGCCTCGCGTAATACCAAATTGGTCATCACGGATCCGGCAATCCGCAAAGCGTGTATCAGGGGCACACCGGAAGCCATCAAGATACTCAGGGTGGACGCAAACCGCGCGCTGTCCAATGCGATCAGCACCCCGCGCAGTCCGGGGATGCGGAGTAACAGCTGATGCCAGCGCTTACGGCGCCCGGGGTGCCGGAGGGTGCGGCGACCCAGCCATACCGCAGCCAGGGCGAAGAGCAAGCAGTGCACGACATAAGCCCGCATGAAATCGCTAACCCATATGAGTCCGACCGTAAGGGGAGGTAACGCCTTTTTCGTGTGCGCAAAAATGCCGACCAGCTCGGGGACAACAAAGATCATTAACGCCGACACCACCGCAATCGCCACGGCGATCAGCACAAAGGGATAGATCAGCGCCATCTGTAATTTCTGGGCGGTATGTTGTCGGGTCTCCGTGTAATGAGCCAGCTGCTCGAGTACCGGCGCGAGCTGGCCTGCCTCCTCCCCTGCATTCACCATGGCTCGGTACATCTCGCCAAAGGCGTGTGGGAACTGATTCAAGGCATGTGCCAGAGTGTGGCCCTCGGCTACCTTAGAGCGCACCTGCAGCATCATAGACTTAACCGCGGATTTGCGACTTTGGTCTGCCACCGCCTGCAGGCATTCGTCCAAAGGCAGTGCCGAGGCAATGAGGGTCGCCAGCTGACGCGTAATGAGTGCCAGATCTGCGGCGCCCAGTCGCCTGCCAAAAAGGCGAAAGGGGCTCTCTCGCCCAGCACGGCCCGCGTCTGTCGCCACCGCGACTTCAACGGGTCTTAGATGTTGCTGCCGCAGCGTGCCCCGCACCTGGCGGTCGGAATCTCCTTCGAGCACACCCTTGACCAGCCGGCCTTGGTCGTTCAATGCCTTATAGCGGAATGCCGTCATGGATTAATTGACCGTCGTCACCCGCAGAACTTCCTCGAGACTGGTCTCGCCACTAATGATGCGGCGGCGGCCATCAGCATCAATACCCGGATTCTGTTGGCGGGCAATACGCAGCAGTGATCGCTCGCCTTCCCCGCTGTGAATCGCCTCTCGTAACGCGTCCCCGATCTCGATTAATTCGTATATACCAGTGCGGCCCCGGTAACCCGTCATGTGGCAATGCTCGCAGCCGCAGGCGCGATAAAGCTCCATGTCTTGGTCGACGAGCTCAAGACGTTCACGCTCTGCTTCAGTGGGTTGATAAGGTTCCCGACATTCGAGGCAAAGCAGTCGCACTAGCCGCTGTGCCATGACCGCTAATAAACTCGAGGAAAGCAGAAATGGCTCTACCCCCATGTCCTGCAATCGCGTGACGGCGCCGATAGCCGTATTCGTGTGAAGTGTCGACAACACGAGGTGTCCGGTGAGCGAGGCTTGTACGGCAATTTCGGCAGTTTCGAGATCGCGGATCTCACCAACCATCACCACATCAGGATCCTGTCGAAGAATCGCGCGGAGACCCCGAGCGAAAGTCATGTTCACCTTGGGATTCACCTGTGTCTGACCAATTCCCGGCAGCATGTACTCCACTGGATCCTCTATGGTGAGGATATTGCGCGAAGTTTCGTTAATGCTCGACAGACCCGCATAGAGCGTGGTCGTTTTACCTGAGCCGGTGGGCCCCGTCACCAAAATGATTCCGTGTGGGCTCGACAGCATCTCGCGATAGGTCGTGTCCACGTGTTGATTCATGCGCAGTTCGCTGAGATTGAGCTGACCAGACTGCTTATCCAGCAACCGAAGTACCACCCGCTCGCCGTAGGCGGAAGGGATCGTTGACATGCGAATATCAATACCGTGACCCGCAATCCGGACTGATATTCGGCCATCTTGGGGCACGCGCTTCTCGGCGATATCCAACTTCGCCATGACCTTCAGCCGCGACACCAACAAAGGGGCAAGCATACGTTTAGGCGACAGAACCTCTGTCAGCACACCATCAACGCGATAACGCACACTCAAACGCTCCTCAAAGGTTTCAATGTGAATATCTGAAGCCTGCTCTTTCACTGCCTGAGACAAAATGGCGTTAATCAGACGGATGATGGGCGCGTCATCCTCGGCATCCATCAGATCGCCCACGTCAGGCAGTTCCTCCACAAGACGGGATAAATCAATATCCGTGGAGAGATCCTCAGCCATCTGTGCAGCTTCATTCTGGGTGCGCTGATAAGCGACGGTGAGGCGCTGCCGAAAAGCCTCCTCTTCGAGTGGCGCCAGCGAGAACGCCTCCCCCACGTAACGCCGCACCTCCAGCAGTACGTCTGTGGTGAGTGGCGGAACATAGTGCAGGGTTAACGATGAGCCCGAGCGCTCGAATAGCACGTTGCGACTCTGGGCAAAGGCAAAAGGAAGCCCCGAAGCGAGAACAGGGCTGCCCGCATCAGCGATGGTCAAGGGCTCCGATGTCGGCTCGGTCATAGCGATTTACTCGTCCGCGGTGTTGTCCGCGGGCACCTCGGGCAACTGTTGGATCTGCTCCTCCCAGGTTGGCAGTACAGGCAGATTACCGTCATCCAAAAATATGAGACCACGCTCGCGGCGCTCCAGCTGCTGCTCGCGGATAAATCGATATTTCTCGGCTGTCGCGCCCGCTAGATCCTCGTCATCACGAATGATCGTAGGCCGGATAAACACCAGAAGATTCGATTTAGAGACCGTCACCACGTCATTACGAAACAACCGACCTAACAGCGGAATACTCGAGAGCAACGGCACGCCCTGAGTCGAATCCTGTATGTCCTCTTTTACCAGGCCGCCCAGCACCACAATGTCACTGTCATTCGCCAGCACCTTGGTCTGGATCTTGCGCTCGTTGGTAATCACATCGGAAGCAACGAGGATCTGCGCTGAAATACTCGATACCTCCTGTACGATATCGAGCACCACCGCATCACCTTCATTTACCTGCGGGGTCACCTTGAGCGTCACGCCCACGCTCTGGCGCTCGATGGTCTGAAAGGGATTTCGGGCACCGTCTGTTCCGCCCGTGTTGGTATACGAACCGGTCACAAAAGGTACCTGCTGACCGACGGTAATAAACGCCTCTTCGTTATCCAACGTCAGCAAACTGGGCGTCGAGAGGATATTGGCGTTGCCCTGAGTTTCCAGCGCATTCAGGATCACCGTCATGGTGAGGGATTCATCTACCACACCCCAGCCCAAGGTGGTGCCGGGTATCGTGGCCAGGGCGCCCGCCACTTCTCGAGTGCCGATGTTCTCAGAGCCGTCAGTCGGTAACAGCGCACTCGCAATATTGAGGTTACGTTGTCGCTGCGCTTCGCTGGTGCTGACATTGCCTCCGTAGAGGCCACCGTCATTTGAGAAGAGCCACTGCAGACCCAGCTCCTGCCCTTCCGTCATTTCCATCTCGACGATAATTGCTTCAATCAATACCTGCGCACGCCGAATATCAAGACGCGCAATCACCGCTTCCAATGCCGCCATCTCATCGGTATCCGCCGTGATAATCAGGCTATTGGTGCCGGCGTCAGCCTCAATGGTGGACTCGCCATTTCGTGTCCGATTATTGCTGCCATTCTCCTCGAGCCGGGAAATATTCTGCATGACTCGAGTCAGGACTTCTGAAGCCTCGGTCGCATCCGCGTACTCGAGATAAATGACACGCACGTTGCCCGACTGCTCCAGCGGAGTATCGAGGTAAGACACCAGTTTGCGGATGCGCTCTGCTGATAACTCGTCTGCAGTAACCACCACACTGTTAGTGCGCTTGTCTGCCACTAGAACCGCTTCTTTGTCTGCCTCCGCACCCTCGCCCTGCCGAGATTTCTCCAGCGTATCGAGCATCTTGACGACATCTTCGGCCACTCCATACTTAAGCCGGATGATCTCTGTCGTCTGGATCGCCGAGCGATCCATGCGCTCAATAATGTCAACGATGCGATCGATGTTGGATCGAATATCGGAAATAATGATCGCATTGCTCGGCGCATAAGCTGCCATATGGGCTTGTTGCGGCACCAAGGGGCGCAATACCGGAATCAGTTTCGCGGCCGAGATGTTATCGAGTCGAATGACCTGCGTGACGTATTCGTCGCTGCCAACAGAGGCCTGATCCTCCATGATGGGAACCGGCGAGGAGCGCGCATCTTTGCTGGGCACGATACGTATCACTTGCCCACTCCGCACCGCGGTATAACCCTGCACGTCGAGTACCGAAAGAAACAGATCGTAAAGCTCAGGCTGTGTGACAGGCTTCGATGAGATCACCCGAACTTTGCCCTTCACATTGGGGTCCACCACCATTGTGGTACCCGTGATATCCGCGACGAACTTGATGAATTCCTGAATGTCGGTGTCCTTCAGGTTCACCGTGTATTCCTGCGCGGTAGTGAAAGGACTGGCAGCGAGAATCGCCACAGCAGCCGTCGCATGCAGCGTCTTCCGGAAAATCGAGGTTAGGTCAGAGATATTCACAGGCATCCTGTCAGGGGCTGGCGAGATCGATACTAACGGTAACGGTGCCGCCATCCCTATCTATGTCAAAAGTCGCTTCGGTAGCGTCTTTCATCAGTTGGTAAAGCTTTACGGTGTTGGTGGCATCGCTCAGCGCGAGACCATTGACCGCGGTCACAATATCCCCATGCCGGAGTCCAAACGCATCGAAGGCAGCCCGATCAGCCCCAGGGGCAATGCGATAGCCCACAATCCGATCGTCCTCTCGCACCGAAGAAACTGACACCACTCTGGCGAGGGATTCAGGGTTGTCATAGAGCTGTCGGCGATACTGCCCAGCGAGCACACTGCGCTCGTCTGCACT
>CALKEI010000107.1 GCA_938085095.1 uncultured Luminiphilus sp.
CGGGCAGAATGTGAATGCTTACCGCGGACATAACCACCTCGGCGAAGTCGTCGACTTCGCCGAGCTACTGCACCTTGTGAATTTAGTGCCGGGTATAGAGCGCATTCGTTACACCACCTCACACCCGGTTGAGTTCACCGACGCTATCGTTGCCTGCTATGCCGAAATTCCGGCTCTGGTTGACCATTTACACCTGCCGGTGCAAAGCGGCTCGGATCGCGTGCTGATGGCCATGAAACGTGGCCACACCGCACTGGAGTACAAAGCCATCATCCGTGCGCTGCGCAAGATCCGGCCTAATATTTCACTGTCATCCGATTTCATCATCGGCTTTCCCGGTGAAACCGAAGCCGACTTCGCCGCCACAATGAAACTGATTGAAGAGATTGGTTTCGATACGTCTTTCAGCTTCATTTACAGCGCCCGGCCGGGCACGCCCGCGGCCGAACTCCGCGATGAGGTCGCCGACGAAGTCAAAAAGCAGCGGCTACATATTCTGCAGGCGCGCATCGCACAGCAGGCGCAGCAGATTGCCGAATCGATGGTCGGGACTACCCAGAGAGTATTGGTCACAGGCTATGCAAAAAGGGACCCGGGGCAGCTATCGGGCCGCACCGAGAATAACCGTGTGGTGAACTTTCCCTCTCAGAATACGGCGCTCATTGGGCACTTCGCTGATGTTGAGATCACGGCTGCCTACACCAACTCGCTTTTGGGTCGCCTGAGCGGGGTGTCTTAATCCCTGACTCGGGAGTTGACTCAGCCCGCGAGGCGAGTATCTTTTCCTTCCCAAGGTGAAAGAGGCGGCGTGAAAACCGTTGGACATAGAGCAATCGGCGCCCGAGGCCAGCCCCTCAGGTATGGCCTCACACATCACACTCTCACTCGAACCAAACGATGCGCGCAATCTGGCCGCCCTGTGCGGGCAGCTGGACGGTCACCTGCGTCAGATTGAAAAGCGTCTGGACATCACTATTGATAACCGCAGTAATCATTTCGAACTGCGCGGTGCTCATGAGCGTTGTCAAATGGCCGCCTCCCTCTTGTCGTCGCTCTACGCAGACATCGAAAACGGCGCACAATTGAGTCCAGAAAGTATTCATCTGAGACTTCAGGAGGCGGATCTGGAGATGCTGACTGAGCGCCAGGGAACCGATCTCAACTCCGACACCATCGGCTTGATTCGTACCAAGCGGCTCTCGGTGAGACCGCGAGGGCTTAACCAGCGTGAGTACGTGTCGGCCATCGGCACCCATGACATCAACTTTGGTATGGGTCCCGCTGGCACTGGCAAAACTTATCTCGCGGTCGCCTGTGCGGTTCGGGCACTGCTTAACGAACAGGTAAAACGCATCCTGTTGGTGCGTCCCGCGGTAGAGGCCGGTGAGCGCCTCGGGTTCCTACCCGGTGACCTGTCCCAAAAAGTCGACCCGTATCTCAGGCCGCTTTATGACGCGCTATACGAAATGCTGGGCTTCGAGACAGTTAATAAGTATATCGAGCGCCATATTATTGAGGTCGCGCCGCTAGCATTTATGCGCGGCCGCACCCTCAATCATGCCTTCATCATTCTGGACGAGGCGCAGAACACGACGAAGGAGCAAATGAAAATGTTCCTGACGCGAATTGGCTTTGGGTCCACTGCAGTGGTCACAGGCGATACCAGTCAGATTGATCTTCCTAAAGGAACCCAAAGCGGCCTGACCCATGCCGCAACGGTACTCGAAGATGTAGACGGTATTACCTTTACCCGGTTTGGTAACAAGGACGTGGTCCGGCACCCGCTCGTGCAGCGAGTCGTCAGCGCGTACGACGCCTATGAGCAGCGCAGTGGCGCCCCCCGAAGCGAAGGGCCTCCATGAACCTCCTGTTATCCGTTGACCGCTCCACACGTCTTCCCTCGCCAACTGATGACGAGATTCGCGCTTGGGTGAGCCATACGCTGGCGCGAACGGAGCGGTTATCGGCGGATATTCCCGAATTATCGGTTCGCATTACAGACTCCGATGAGGCGGCACACTTTAATCAAACCTATCGGGCTCAATCGGGTCCCACCAACGTACTGTCGTTCGCCGCAGATTTGCCTCCCGAAGCCGCCTGCGGCCTACTGGGCGATCTAGTGATCTGTGCGCCGCTCGTCCAGAAAGAGGCGGCACAACAACAGAAATCCGAGCAAGCGCATTGGGCGCACCTTGTGATCCATGGCGTCCTGCATTTGCTGGGACACGACCACCAAATTCCCGCTGAAGCTGCGCATATGGAATCATTGGAAATTGATGTGCTCAGCCATCTCGGCTTCCCAAATCCCTATGAAATTGAACAGCCCCCGGAGGGCGCAAGACCGTGAATGATGATCGCAAGCTAGAATCGGAAGAGCGATCTTGGCTGAACCGCCTGACGCATTTCATCAGCGGTGAACCCCAGAATAAGTCTGACCTCGAAGGCGTGTTATCGCTGGCAGAGGAGCACGAGATCATCGACGAGGACGCTCGCAAAATCATGGAGGGCGCGTTGTTAGTGACCGACATGCAGGTGCGGGACATCATGATTCCCCGTGCTCAAATGGTGGTGATTGACTCGGACCAGCCGCTCCAGGATGCACTCCCCCAGATCATAAAGGCCGGCCACTCTCGTTATCCGGTCATTGGCGACGGCATTGATGATGTCATCGGCATTCTGCTGGCCAAGGACCTCCTGCCACTGATTCAAACTGACATGGATGTCCCACGCATCAGCGAGTTGATGCGGCCCGTCATTGCTGTTCCCGAGAGTAAGAGACTTAACGTGTTGCTGAGGGAATTTCGGCAAAACCGCAACCATATGGCGATCGTTATTGATGAGTATGGCGGTATCGCCGGCCTCATCACCATCGAAGACGTACTCGAAGAAATCGTCGGCGAAATTGAAGACGAAACCGATGTTGAAGAGAGTCAATTGATCCGCCCGGTAAATGACACGTCCTTCATGGTGGAGGCGCTCACGCCTATTGAGGATTTCAATGAATTCTTCGGTACAACATTTAGCGACGAAGAATTCGACACTATTGGCGGCCTAGTGATCAACGCCTTTGGACAGCTCCCGACCCGCAATCAATCGATCCGTCTCGATCAGTTCGAATTCAAGGTGATTCATGCTGACGAGCGAAGACTCACTCGGTTACGTGTCACGACCGGCAACGTATCCGACCCATCAGATTAATGCTGCGTCGTGCCCCACTCTGGGGCCTTGCTTTCATCGCGGGCCTCGTTTTCCCATTGGGATTGGCGCCCTTCGGTTTCTGGCCCATTATCCCGCTGAGCGCCGGACTACTTTACGCCTTACTGAGCCAGCCCGGCCGCCCTACTCCTGTGCGCATGGGCTTTGCCTATGGCGCCGGCTTTTTCGGTGCAGGCGTCTCCTGGGTCTATGTCAGCATCCATGTTTACGGCAATACCCCCGTCTGGTTGGCCATTAGCCTAACCACCTTATTTTGTGGAGGCCTGGCACTCCTCTTTGCCGCGCAAACCGGCCTTTTTGTGCGTCTCGCCAGCCAACACACCGGCTGGCAAATCGTGCAGTTTGCCTCGCTATGGGTAGTGTTTGAGTGGCTGAGGAGCTGGCTGCTGACGGGCTTCCCGTGGGCCTATGCGGGTTACGGTGCGCTGGATTCAGCCATTGCAGGCTGGATTCCGATCGTCGGGGTTTACGGCTGCTCGTGGTTACTGGTGTTGCTCGGTTGCCTCTGGGTCGAGGCGCTTCGCCAGCCTCGAGTGCTCTCCCGCTGGGCCATCGCTACCGTGGGCACCAGCCTCATGATCGGGTCCAGTATGCTGTGGGCGGGCATTTCTTGGACCACAGCACAGGGCGAGGCATTGAGTGTCGCGGTGGTTCAACCCAACGTGCCGCTCAAAGAGAAATGGGATCCCCGACAACGCGCGCGCATTCTCGCCGAGTTCCGTGAACTGACAACGGGGTTACATCAGACTTACGACCTGGTTGTTTGGCCTGAATCGGCATTGCCGGGGTATCGGGATAGTCTCCGCACCGTTATCGACCCCATCGACCGCCACGCCGAAATGGCGGGCAGCACACTGATCACCGGGATACCCACCCGTGATTCCGCGGGACGTTACAACAGTATCGTTGCACTGGGCGCGGGATCCGGCACTTATCACAAACAAAAGCTGGTGCCCTTTGGTGAATACGTTCCGCTGGAGCGCTGGCTTCGCGGCCTGATCGCTTTTTTTGATTTGCCCATGTCACAGTTTAGTGCGGGACCCGCTAGTCAACGCCTTCTCATGGCGGGTGACGTCAGCATTGCCCCCTTCATTTGCTACGAGGTTGTCTATCCAGATTTCGTTCAACGCTCGGGTTCAAGCGCCGCCTTACTGGTCACTATTAGCAACGACACCTGGTTTGGTGAGAGTGCGGGCCCTTGGCAGCACTTTCAAATGGCCCGCTACCGCGCGGTAGAACTGGGACGTGACCTGATCCGAGGTACGAATGATGGTGTGAGTGCACTGATTAGCGCCGAGGGTCTGATCACCTCGACCGCTGAGCAGTTCAGAGAGGCCGTGATCACGGGGTCCGTGCAGCCCCGCGCCGGGCAAACACCTTTCGCGCTGACCGGGAGTTTACCGGTGTGGGTTTTCTCACTGATCATGTTGGTATTGGGCCGAGATCGAGCGTAATACTGGTAAACTCTGCGCGGCCAAAGTCACCCGCCGCTGCACAATCGCTGTGGCACGTGCGACAGAAGCAAGGCACCTCAATACGATTGATACCGAGGAAAGATGAGCCAGGACTACATACCGCAGACTTTAGAGCTGGCGCTTCAGGCTCAATGGGCCGAGACGGGGCGCTTCGCCGTACAGCCGGACAACACGCGGGAGAAATTTTACTGTCTCGCAATGTTCCCCTATCCCAGCGGCAAGCTTCACATGGGCCATGTCCGCAACTACACGATCGCGGACGTGATTGCGCGTTACCAGCGCATGCAAGGAAAGAACGTCCTCCAGCCAATGGGTTGGGATGCGTTTGGGTTACCGGCGGAGAATGCCGCCATTGCTAATAATGTCCCACCGGCAGCATGGACCCGAGAAAATATTGCTCATATGCGAGCACAGTTGCAGCGCCTGGGCTACGCGTACGACTGGGATAGAGAAATCGCAACCTGCGACCCTCACTACTATCAATGGGAACAGTGGTTTTTTACGCAGCTTTACGAAAAAGGTCTGGTCTACAAAAAGATGGCCACCGTCAATTGGGACCCCGTGGATCAGACAGTATTGGCGAACGAGCAGGTCATTGACGGGCGCGGCTGGCGTTCAGGCGCGTTGGTTGAGCGCCGTGAAATCCCCCAGTGGTTTATCCGCATTACATCGTATGCGGAAGAACTGCTGGACGGTCTGGATACGCTTGATGGCTGGCCTGAAGCCGTGCGGACCATGCAACGTAATTGGATCGGCAAAAGCCAGGGTGTAGAACTGGCTTTTGGTCTGGAAACGCCTATTGCCGATCTCGATAAGATTGAGGTCTTTACTACGCGGCCGGACACCCTCCATGGCGTGACGTATATCAGCCTTGCCGCGGAGCACCCCATCACCCTGGCACTCGCCGAGCAGCATCCCCCGCTTCAGCAGTTTATCGACACCTGCAAACAGGCGTCCGTTGCCGAGGCAGATATGGCACAAGCCGAAAAGCTGGGCATGGATACGGGGCTGCGCGCTAGGCATCCGCTGAGCGGTGAGGAAATACCCGTCTGGGTCGCCAACTACGTGCTGATGGATTACGGATCGGGCGCCGTCATGGCAGTTCCCGCTCATGATGAGAGAGACTGGGAATTTGCTCGCAAGTACGACCTGCCGCTGAAAACGGTGATCTGTGATCCCGAAGGCAATCCAGCCGATACCCAATCTGGGGCATACACCGAGAAGGGCGTGCTAACGGCGTCGCCTGGCTTCGACGGGTGTAGCTTTGAAGAGGCTTTCGAAGGTATTGCTGCCCGCCTTGAAGAGACAGGGATGGGCCGCACTACCACCCAGTTCCGCCTGCGCGATTGGGGGGTCTCACGCCAACGCTACTGGGGTACCCCGATCCCCATGCTCAACTTGGCGGAGGGCGGCGACATACCCATTCCCGCTGATCGCCTACCCTCGCTGCTACCGGAAGACGTCGTCATGGACGGTGTTACCTCGCCGATTAAAGCGGACCCCGAGTGGCGGAAATTTGAACTGGCGGGCGAGGCGTGCGAGCGCGAGACCGATACTTTCGATACTTTTGTGCAATCGTCTTGGTACTACGCTCGATTCACCTGCCCGAACTATACGGAAGGCATGCTCGACAGCGAGCAGGCGAATTACTGGCTGCCAGTTGATCAGTATGTCGGCGGTATCGAGCACGCGATTTTGCACCTGCTGTATTCACGCTTCTTCCACAAGTTGATGCGGGATGCCGGCCTGGTATCGAGTGACGAGCCTTTCAAGCGGCTTCTCACGCAGGGGATGGTGCTGAAGGACGGCGCCAAGATGTCGAAATCACGCGGTAATACCGTCGATCCGCAAACGCTGATTGACCGCTACGGCGCAGATACTGTGCGTTTGTTTAGCATGTTTGCAGCGCCTCCAGAGCAATCTCTCGAATGGTCAGACTCTGGAGTAGAGGGAGCCAACCGCTTCATCAGGCGACTATGGCGACTGGTGCACGACTTTGATTCAACTCAAGCCGCCGTGCCGTCTGACGCGCTCAGTGACGAGCAAAAAAATGTGCGCCGTAAAATTCATGAGACCATTGCCAAGGTCAGTGACGATTATGGTCGCCGCCAGACCTTTAATACTGCCGTCGCTGCCATCATGGAGCTTTGCAATGAGCTGGGGAGACACCCAGCGGATGACAGCAGTGATCACGCCGTCATCAGTGAGGGGCTTCATGCGGTACTGCAAATGCTGTGGCCCATTACACCGCACCTCAGTGAACACCTGTGGCCAGTGCTGACGGGCAATGCTTTTGTCGAGAGCCAGTGGCCGGCGTTGGATGAAACCGCATTGAGCCGGGATGAACTCGAGATCGTTGTGCAAGTCAATGGTAAGGTGCGAGGCAAGGTGAAAGTCCCCGCGTCAGCGGATAATGCCGAGATCGAGTCGTTGGCAATGAGTCAGGAAAATGTGCAACGCTTTCTTACTGACAAAACGATCCGCAAGGTGATTGTGGTACCCCAGAAATTGGTGAATATCGTCGCGCAATGACAAGACTGAAGTCCATCCAACAGACCCCCCTGTCTAGGCTGACCTGGTTAATTTCGGGCCTGTTTTTGTTAGCGGGATGCGGGTTTCAGCTCAAGGGCAGCGACACTGAAAATGGCGGAGCTCGGCTCGATGGTATGACCATT
>CALKEI010000108.1 GCA_938085095.1 uncultured Luminiphilus sp.
GGAAGTGGCGGTGCATCGCGAGGAGATCCTCAATAGGATCGAGAATGCGGCGGTCGAGGTGGCAGACGAGAACTAGAAATTCCGGAGAAGTGGCCGAGTGGCTGAAGGCGCTCCCCTGCTAAGGGAGTATACGTTAATAGCGTATCGAGGGTTCGAATCCCTCCTTCTCCGCCATGCAGTCTGTAGGTTAGAGACTTTAAACAGAGACTGACCGCAGAACCCCCGCAAAGCCCGCTATTCAGCGGGTTTTGCATTTCTGGGATTTGCGTAACGGTGACTGGGAGATGGCGATTCACGATAGCGACAATTGGCTTAGGTATTGGGCTACCGCGTCAACCGCCTTATGTGCAGGTTTGGGCAGTTTTCCAGCCGTCTCGTAAGGTAACATTGACGCCTCTCGCCTTGCGCGGCTGACCAATAAAAGGACTTGTGAATTGCGAAAAAAATTACGCAGAGTCATCAGAAGGGCGCTTGCGAGCCACTTGGGCTTCAAACACGATCAAGGATTGATTGCCAGGTATCTAGATAATTCGGCTACTGAGAAAAAACTCCAGTTGGGATGTGGTCGGAACTGGCTCGAGGGGTGGCTCAATTCCGACTACTTCCCAAGAACTTCTGATATTTTGCAGCTCGATGTCACGGTTGCGTTGCCGTTTGAGGACGACACTTTTGACTACATTTTTTCAGAGCATGTAATTGAGCACATTTCTTATCCAAAGGGTGTGTACATGCTGGAGGAATGTTTCAGGGTTCTAAAGCCCGGTGGTGTGCTGCGAGTTGGAACGCCGGATCTTGCCTTTCTCGTCAATCTGTATCGAGAGGATGAAACTCCGGGTCATGCCAGAACGCAAATGGAGCAAGAGTTCCTAGAATATTTTCTCGCAAATGAAATCAAAGACCGTGAGACGAATGCGCCGGTTGATTTTGACACCTACTTAATAAACAAGTTTGTCCGCGCCTGGGGCCACGAGTTTATCTACGATGAAAAGTCACTGAGATACATTATGAAGACCTTAGGGTTTGCCGACATCACCCGCTGCGAGGTGATGGAAAGCCGGCATACGACGCTGTGTAACGTGGAAAATGTTGATAGGAAGCCGCACGGGCATATCGCTCTTGAAACGATCGTCATGGAATCGACCAAGCCGGCTCGGTAAGCATGACGATCGTCGCGGTGCTTGAGCACGACGTGACGCCTCTTGAAAACCGTTTACACTGGGCGGCATGACTATGCGGCGCGTCTCGTTAGTATGTATGTGGCTGGTGTTAGCGTCAGCGGCCACTCGAGCATCTGCCTTGACCTACACCCTCGAACAGGCCGCAAGCGGTCATGACCTTTACCAACAGCACTGTGCCAGCTGCCATGGCTTAAAGCTTGATGGAAGCGAGGCAGCTCCGGGACTGCATGGCCGGGGTTTTTCGGACCATTGGCGCACGCGCACCCTCGGTGACTTCATCGTAACCAACCAGACCATGCCGGTATCGAATCCTGGCGGTCTGGCCGAGAACGTCTATGAAGCACTGATCGCCTTTTTACTCAGTCAAAACGGTTACCCGAGCAGCGATAAGCGACTGAACTTGTCTTTGGCGCGCGAGAGTCAGCAAACGCTTGATCAAATCGGGATCAGAGCCCCTGTTGCACTATCTGCCCCGGAAAAGCCGGCGGGTCCGACGGCGGAATGGCTGCATCATCGGGGTACGCCACATAGCACCAACTATTCCGACTTAGATCAGATTGATGCCGATAACGCATCGGAACTGGAGATTGCATGGCGCTGGAAGTCCGATAATTTTGGCCCAAGAGCGTGGGCGAATTATCAGGTGACTCCGCTGATGGCTAACGGGGTGCTCTATGCCACCGCCGGTGCGCGCAGAACGGTCGTGGCTATTGATGCGGTTACGGGCGAAACGCTGTGGATGTATCGCCTGGACGAGGGTGACCGTGGCCAAGCTGCGCCGCGCAAGGGACCAGGGAGAGGCGTCGCGTTTCATCGAGATGCGGAACGGGAAACGATATTTGTCATTACTCCCGGCTATCAATTGCTTGCCCTCGATGCCGGTACCGGGGAGCCTCGAGGCGATTTTGGAGAGGCCGGGATCGTCGATCTCAAGCTCCATCTTGATCAGACTCTTGATCCTATGACGGCACCAATCGGCTCCAGCTCGCCTCCAATCGTTGTAAACGGTGTTGTGATCGTCGGCGCTGCTTTTTCTTTCAGTGGTGCACCAGAGTCACCTGCGGCCGTGAAGGGAAAGGTGACGGCTTACGATGTGGCAACCGGGGAGCTCCGGTGGCGTTTCAATACCATTCCAGAGCCCCATGAATTCGGCGCGAATTCGTGGGGGGGGGATGCTGCGAGCTACACCGGCAACGCGGGGGTATGGGCGCCGATGAGCGCCGATCCCGAGCTGGGATACGTTTACTTGCCGGTTGAAGCCCCCACCAGTGATTACTACGGCGGTCACCGGGCCGGCGATAACCTGTATGGGCAGAGTCTGGTCTGTCTTGATGCAACGACCGGCGAGCGAGTCTGGCACTTTCAAACGGTGCATCACCCGATCTGGGATTACGATCTCCCGGCGCCACCTGTCTTGCTCGACATTACTGTGGAGGGAAAAGAGATCCCCGCGGTGGCCCAGATTACCAAGCAGGGCCTGACGTTTGTTTTTGATCGCCGAACAGGGAAGCCGGTCTGGCCTATTGAAGAACTAACGGTTACTCAGAGTGACGTGCCTGGTGAATACACTTCCCCTACCCAGCCGATGCCGTCGTTACCGGAGCCTTTTGGTCAAACCGGGGTCTTGGTGGATCAGCTCAATGACTTGAGCCCAGAGATTCATGCGGAAGCTAACCGGATCATTGACGGCTATACCTTGGGTCCACTTTATACCCCGCCTACACTGGTGACTGCTGACAATGAGGGGACCTTGCTGTTGCCCGGGTCGGTGGGCGGCGCCAACTGGCAGGGAGCCGTGGCGGACCCGGAGACCGGAGTGTTGTACGTATCGTATGCAATATCTCCCGAGGTGGTAGGGCTTATCAATGACCCTGAGCGCTCGTCTATGCGCTATATCCTGAGGGATGCCACTCTAAAAGGACCCTTTAATCTCCCGCTACTGAAACCACCCTGGGGCTGGATCAGTGCGCTTGATATGAATACCGGCCGGCTTTTGTGGCAGAGGCCTAACAGTCGAACGCCTAAGGCGGTGCGAGAGCACCCACAGTTAGCGGGAGTGGATCTTCCAGAGACGGGCAACGATGACCGCTCTGGTCTGTTGGTCACCAAAACGTTGCTCTTTTCCGGTGAGGGTGCCGGCATGTATGGCGCCCGCTGGGGGGGATCGCTGTTCAGAGCACACGACAAAGTGTCGGGCGAGATCATCGCCGAGATCGATCTCGGGCAACGCCAGACCGGAGTGCCGATGACCTATTCGGTGAATGGTAAGCAGTATATTGTTGTCGCGACCGGTGCGCCGGGTGAAGCCGGCCAGCTCGTGGGCTTAGCGATCGGAAATTAACGAGGGGACGGATAAAAGATCAGGTGTCAGTTTTCAGCGCCCCGTAGACAATATTTTTGATTTGACCCCGAAAATTAAAGGTAGAAGAGGGGATGAGCTGGGTCATAAAAATGGCATAGAGATCCTCCACCGGATCGACCCAAAAAAGCGTCGACGCCAATCCCCCCCAGTAGAAGTCCCCCTCGCCCACAGTTCCCGAGGCCGCTGCATCCATGGTGGATGCGAACCCGAGCCCGAATCCGACGCCTTCGTTACTCGTTTCCGAGAACCCGCCGATCGCCATCTGTGCCAGCGACTTGCCCCCCAGATGATTGCGCGTCATGAGATCCAAAATGGGGCGGCCAACGATTTGGCGCCCCCTGAATGCACCCCCTTGAACCAACATCTCGCAGAAGTGGGCGTAATCCTGCAGGGTACCGATCAGTCCGCCCGCCCCTGATGGGGCCTTGGGAGGGGTGCGATAACGACTGGTTTCCGGGTCGTCCTGAAGGCGCAGTGATTTATCGGGTGCTCGCTCATAGCAAGCGGCGAAGCGTTCGAGTTTGGCGTCAGGGACCGTGAATCCGGTATCGGGCATATCCAGAGGCTGGAAGAGTCGTTCCTTTAGAAATGACTCAAAGGGCTGCCCAGAGATGACCTCGACCAGATAGCCACAGATATCCGTGGCAAGTGAGTAGCTCCATCGCGAACCGGGATCATAGAGCAGTGGCACCTGCGAGAGCTTTTCTGCAAATTCTTCAAGCGTGTCTGCTCCTGCGCGGGAAATTCCAGCGGCGGCGTATGCCGGGTCGACCGGTAGCTCCAGACCGGGCAAAAAACCGCCGTAGGTGAGTCCCGAGGTGTGGCATAGCAGGTGCTGGATTGTCATGGGCGTGCTGGGTCGGCGGGTCGTCATTGACGCCCCTTCGCCCTCCACCCATACCCGGTGGCGGCGCCAGGAGGGTATGAACTTATAAACCGGATCGTTCAATTGAAAGCGCCCTTCCTCCAGCAGCATCAGCAGTGCAATAGAGGTGATGGGCTTGGACATCGAGTAAATGCGAAAGATCGTGTCGTCCCGCATGGATTTGCCCCGATTGATGTCCATCATTCCCATTGTCGAGGCGTGGGCGGTGACACCGCGACGGACCACCCGAACACTGCAGCCTGCGATTTTCTGTGGTGCGATGTACTGACGCTCAAGGTGAGTAGTCAGATTGTGGAGTTTGTCAGCGCAAAAGCCAGCTGCTTCGGGGTCAATTCGCATGAAAGGGCGCTACTCGATGGTCAACTATGCGCAGGATGATAAGTGTAAAGGCCACTCCTGTCGCGCCCGGGGTCAGCGCGTTATTGGCATCCCACAATCTCAGAGGGGCTGTTGGCGTTGAAATAGGTTGTGCAGAGTAAACAAAGGGCCTTAACGCATGCCCTTCAACAAAAGCGAGGGTTGATGACCCTCGCTCTCAGAATCCGATAAATGTCTTGAAAACCTTCGCCGTGCGGTTTTCGGTAGGTCCGTCGCAGCCACCGCGTGTCGGGACCGTACCGGTACTGCACGAAGTGACTGACTTCGTGAGCAATAGTGCCTGCGAGCACCATTTCGGGTGTAAGTGGTTGGCGCGAGCCAATCACGGGGTCCTGTGCAAAAGCGGGGTATTCGAGTAAGGAAGAGGCTCCACGCTGAAGAGGAGTCAGGTCAATCGTGATGCCCTTGGCACAGGCAGAGGAGCGGTGTCCTGAGCGCTTCAAGGTCACAACAATGTCGGCGCGAGCGGCCGCATAGTCCGCTGGCAACTCATAGTGCTTGAGCGTGATCTCGCGGAGGCATCGTTTAATCCATTTCACTGCCTTGTCTCGGTCTCTGGCAGTGACACCGGCTCGCGTAATAATGTTCATCGTGTGATCCTAACTGATGCGTCTCCATTGTGAGTGAAACCAGCTGATATATTGCAAGTCAGTGCTTGGTGAATCGGATGCGGCGGCGGCGGTATACACTGAACACCTCGCAATCTGTGCCGCGGAAACATGCATGACTGACTACGATTACGACCCGATCCCGCTTGACCCGCCCAGTCGGCTATCCGATGCGGAGATGCAGAGAGCCGCAACGTTGCACAAAGATTTTGTATCTCGACGACGCAGTGTGCGGGCGTTTTCAGCGGAGCCAATTGACAGGACTGTCATTGAAGCCTGCGTGCTGGCCGCCGGTGCCGCGCCCAGTGGCGCGAATCATCAGCCGTGGCACTTTGTCTGCATTAGTGACGCGCAAACTAAGCGCGCTATTCGCGAGGCCGCAGAAACCGAGGAGCGCGCTTTTTATGGCGGTAAAGCGGGGGAGGCATGGCTAAGCGATTTGAAAAAAATCGGCACCGATGCGTCGAAGCCGTTTCTTGAAACCGCACCATGGCTGATTGCTGTATTTGCAGAGCGATATGCCGAGGATGCCAACGGTGTGCGTCACAAGAACTACTATGTTCCTGAATCCGTTGGCATCGCCACCGGATTTTTGATTAATGCCTGTCATCAGTTGGGTCTGGCTACGCTGACCCATACACCCAATCCAATGAAATTCCTCAACCGGATTCTCGGTCGTCCCAAGAGCGAGCGGCCCTTCGTGTTGTTGGTGGTGGGCCACCCCTCGCTGGAGGCGACCGTTCCGCGTGCCGCGACGATCAAAAAACAGCTGGATCAAATTACAACGTTTATTTGAGATCAGGCGCTATTCTGTGGTTCCCCGCGGCGGCCTCGTCGATTGTGGGATTAAAGTCCAAGCCGTAAATTCCTCCCTGAGTGGTTACCGGGTAAGCATACGTTAGTCGCCAACACCGCCCAGGGTGATCCCACTGAGGGCTATCAGCGTGTAGCATATGCGGATGGAAGAGGCAGATATTGTTGTCGTGGGTGCAGGCCTTGCCGGGCTTAGCGCCGCCCGGGATTTGGTCACTGCCGGTCAGCAAGTGGTTCTGGTTGAAGCGCGGGACCGCGTGGGGGGTAGAACGTGGAGCGCGCCCTTTGAGGCAGCTGGATGTGTCGTAGATCTGGGCGCGGAATGGGTTGATCCGCATTGCCATTTGGCGATCATGCGGGAGCTCGAGCGTTACGGCATCGGCCTAGAGGCGCCCGAAGTGGTGGCCAAAGCAGAATTGTTTTCACATGTTGCTGCGTCCGATTCGTGGCAAAGTCTATTGCGAGAATGTGACCGCATTGCAGATGCCCTCGACGTTAGCCGACCCGACTGGTACTCGCAGTCAGAGACCTACGATATTCCTGCGTCGTTATTTCTGGCGAGGCAGTCTCTAGAACCCGATGTGCTCGATGAATTCCTCGCTCATGGCTTTGCATTACAGGGCGCAGATCCTGACGGCTACAGCATGTTGAATCTGTTACACGAGTTCGCATCTTTTGGCGGCACTGAGCTGGCATTCTCGTCGGCTGATTATCGTATCGGCGGCGGTGCACAGTCGCTCGCCATTGCCATCGCAGGGGTGCTGTCGGCGGTATTACGCCTCAATTGGCCCGTCAGCCGAATCGCGCACTGTGCAGAAGGCGTCGTTGTAGAGGGTTCGGCAGGCTGCATTCGCGCCAGACAGGTGATTATCGCGTTACCCGTCAATGTATTGCGCCACATGCAATTGGATATCGAACTGCCGGCTGAGGCCTCTCGCGTGATTGCACAGGGACATGTTGGGCGAGCGGCAAAGGGCTGGGGAGCTGCATCGGTGTCAGAGCTAGTCGAATCATCGGGATGGCCACATGCGGTCGAGGTCTATTCACGGCGCGGGTGTGACGCGGATGCCCTCTGTACTTTCGCAGTGGCGTCGCCTGACCATGATGAGGCACTGAGACAAAGCTGGCTCTCTGTCGAGCAACGTCATCCGGAGGTGGCGCTATCGGATGCGCGTCTTTCCCATGATTGGGTGACGGATCCCTATTCAAGAGGCTCATGGCTCAGCAGTGCACCGGGTCAGATGAGAGGGTTACATCAACTCGCAGACATGCCAGCACCCTGCTTTTTTACGGGAGGCGACTTATCTCGGGGTTGGTATGGTTGGATGGAAGGGGCCGTGACATCGGGTAGAGATGTCGCGGCGAGGATGCTTGCGTGTGGCGATGGTGGGGCAGGGCGGTCTGCAACCGCATAGTGCCGCGCTTGATCTGATTGACCGGAGTCCGCTTGTGCTGTTCACCCCGGGCCACCGGAAAGCACCAGATGCAGCCGTGATTGAAGTCTTTACATCAGGTTAAACAGCAGGCCGCCAATCAACGTGCCAAGTGAGTAGCCCAGAACGCCTACCAGCACTCCCGGTGTAATCTGGTCATGCCAGCCTTTGGCCGCCGCCATCGCTGGCGCGGTGGTGGCACCCAGGACGGCAGCATTGGATGCGGTAAGCAACTCTGGGAGTGTGAGGTTGAGCCAGCGGCCGACGACAAGCAGGCAGGCCAGGTGGGTTGCTAGCAGAATGGTCACCAACCCTATCAAAATGGGCGCAACGCTCAACATTGCGGCCACATCGGCCCCCGCGGCGATCGAAGCAAAAAAAGTAAACGATAGCACCACACCCAGCTCAAATCCGCCTGAGCACCAAAGTCTGAGCCGGGGTATCAGCGTAGCAATGCCAAGGGTTAAGACTGTCAGGACAATGTAGCGGCCTTCGGAGAAGGCTAGCCAAGCGCTTAACGCGTCGCTGAGCGTGACTAACAGTGTTGATACAGCCAGAGCGGTACAGAGCGATGTGGGTGTAACAGCACTTTGGCGCTCATCTTTCCACTCGGTGGCAATGACCGGCGCCGCAGGAGAGTGTGGTCTGAAGCGTCGTGCGAGCCATTGGATACTGGGTAGCAATCCCAGCACGCTCAAAAATATTGCGCTGAACAGATTGTCAGCAGCGGTGGCGGCCGAGAAGAAAGAGGCGTCGCGAGACAGGCCTGTCATCTCTCCCAACGCGGCATAGTTGACTGAACCGCCGATGTAGGTCGCCGCAAATAAGCCTGCTATTGCACTTTCCTTCCTCGAGGGGTCCATTTCGGCATTCATCGCCAATCCGCCAAGATCCAGAAAAGAAACGGCCGCTAGCACGCCGAGTACGGTGCCGGTGGACGCGACCAAAAAGGCGAGGGCGGTTCGCGATGCTTCTCGCAGTAGACGTCGGATATCGCCCTGAAGCAAAAACAGAGGAATCAGGACGGGAACCAAATAGAGGAAGACAAAATCATAGGTCGGTGCTTGATGTGGAATGAGACCCGTATTGGCGGCCACGATGGCCATGAGAATGACCAGCACGGTTCCGGTCAGCAGCGACCCTAGGCGAGTCTTTTCCAGCCAGAACGCGAGGGCCGACAGCCCGATCAGGGCGGCGAAAATACCGAGATGATTATCTGGGCTGAACATTTGGCCGGGCACCCTGTGGAATTCGGTATGATGCTACTTCACTGCCAGACGGAAAGACACGGTCCTCGATATTGTGTGAGGGGCGTGCCCGATGCAGATCATCTAAGGGGAGTTATGGACTATGGGAGAGCCTTCGGGAGAATCACCCAAACAGCTCAACGTATTAGGTTTATCGATTGAATTGTGTTGCCAGGACCCCGTAACCGGATTCTTTCGCGATGGGCATTGTCATACTGGACCTATGGACCATGGCCTGCACACAGTCTGTGCTCAGATGACTGATGACTTTCTCGCGTTTTCCGCTGCAGCCGGCAATGATCTGATTACTCCGATGCCGCAGTATGGCTTTCCCGGTCTGCAGGACGGTGACCGATGGTGTCTGTGCGCGATGCGCTGGCAGCAGGCCCATGAAGCCGGGCACGCGCCGAGACTGTACCTTCGGGCCACCCACCAGAAAACGCTAGAAATTGTGCCGCTCAACGTCCTCAAGCAGTTTGCGCTGGATGTGTCCTAACGACCGCGCGTTGCCCGAGTGTGTCTACTGAGCGATTCGGTGATTAACGACCGATGCGGCTCTCTAGAAACATGCCTGCAAACATCGCCAGGCAAAATACGAGAGTGGTCTGGTAGCCGTAAAGTAAGCTGACCAAGCCCGGACCGGGGCAATAACCCGAGAGCCCCCAGCCAATGCCGAACAGCACAGCGCCCCCGACTAGGCGGCGATCGACTATTTGCTTTGTGGGAAGCGAAAAAGTGGACGCCATTAGCGGCGCACCGCGCTTTAACACGAGCGGGGTCAGAATGAGCGTGACCACGACTGCACCGCCCATTACGAAGATTAGATCGGGTACCCAGGCGCCTGCCACATTAAGAAAGCCCAGTACTTTCGCAGGGTCAGACATACCGGATAAGGTGAGTCCCAGTCCAAAGAGGATCCCCGAGAGAAGGGCAGGCCAGCCTTTCACAGCAGATCTCCAATCGCATTCTGGAAAATGTATACGGTGAGGATGCCCAGACTCATGAAGATGATGGTGGCGAGCAGGGATCGAGGTGACTGCCGACCCAGGCCACACACGCCATGTCCGCTGGTACAGCCACCCCCCATTCTGGTTCCTATGCCTACCAGCAAACCGCTACAGGCAACCAGCCAGAGGGGAGCGCTTGACTCGGTGGGGATCGGGTGGCCGATCACGTTGTGTGTGACGGCGCCACCGCACAATAAGCCCAGCAAAAAAAGCCAGCGCCAGCCGCGGTCGGGGCCCGACAAGGCTCCCCAAGCAATGCCGCTAATACCGGCCACCCGCCCAAGAGAAAAGAGCAACCAGATGGCCGCCAAGCCCAGGAGGACACCACCCGTGAGCGGCAGTAAGTAGGTGTTCATCGATGCACGTCTCCGGGGTGGCTTCGCGGCTTGATCGGATGCCTGTTATTCCAACTGCAGCACGCTAGAGATAAGCCACACCAACCCAACAGTGCTGGTGCAATGATCTTTGAACCTGGAGTATTTGCGGAGAGTCCGCGCGAACGGCGCCCTCTCGAAAAAGGATACGGGGGTATTACCACCCCGATCCGATCAGAGCGGCTTCCTGCTGAGGGCCCAGCGCGACATCGGTTGCAGTTTCATCGATAAACCGCGCGACTTTCTCGCTGTCACCCGCACCCGCTGGGCGATAATGCGTTTCTTGCTCCAGGAATACCTCGCTACCGACGACCTGATTGACCCAGTCGCCCCCATCGCGACACGCGACACCTCGCCAGTGGGATTCATCCTGCGCGAGCAGGAACTCACGACACCAGCGGCCGTCCGCGGCGGGAAAGGTTAGCACCGATCGGAACTGGCGATTACCGTCGAGAGCTTCCCAGCCCACGGCTCGCGACGGAGAATGCTCCAACACACTAGCGAGCTGATTATCCATCGTCATCGGGTTGAACACGGCGGTCTGATTAACGTTGACGACCAGTGCTGCGACGATCGCAAAGGAGGCCGCCACCGCGGCACCGGTCCAACGTTGCCAGCGCTGAGCGGCTCCAAGAACCCTCACGTTTTCAGCGGCGACCATGAGTGCCACATGCTCTGGCACGTCGTGCTTATCACCGGCGAACAGCTTCTTGACCAGAGTCTCGTTAGTTTCCATCGCAGTCAGACGAGACCGCAATGCCGGTTCGCTGCGGAGTCGATTGACCAGCGCAATCGTACTTTCCGCATCCAACTCGCTGTCGATATACATCGACAGCAGGTGGTCGTCATCCACCCGTGTTCCAGCCATATCAACCACGTTTTGACGATCATCGGTCATCGTTATCACCCTGTTTTCGTCGGCTCGTCCCAAGCGAGCCGTAAAAAATGCTGGAGGCTTAGGCCTCTCTCTCTGCATTCCACTCCAATTCATTGGCCAGCGCCTTGCGGGCCCGTGCGACACGACTCATGATCGTGCCAATCGGCACCTCCAACAGCGCGGCCGCCTCAGCGTAAGAACATCCCTCTACGGCCACCTGAACTAACGCTGCGCGTTGCTCAGGGGGTAATCGTTCCATCGCCGCTGAGACCCGATCGAGCTGCACCGATTCGTCGGTATTAGCCGAGGTGGTTCCGGCTCCTTCCGCCGCGCCTTCAGATTGCGCGTAACGACTCCGTACGTCTCTGGATCGAATCTCATCAATCCAACAATTTCGGCAGACCCGGTGAGACCACTTTGCAACGTGGGCGTCTTCCGGCATGCCTTTTTCAAGCAACCGCTCTACCGTGATTTGCAATAAATCATCGGCATCAGCTGGATCCGAAGTCAGCGACCGACAAAAACGCTTCAGTCGCGGCAGTTCCTCGATCAGATCCTGTCTCTGTTGGGCGGTTAAACTCGCCATAATGTGCCTTCTATCGGTTTGACGTTTCAGAGTGGGGCTTATTCCCCCTGTCCAGCGCTATTTTTGCTGTTCAAGGCCATACCGGCGCCCCCCTGAATGGGGTTAGACTCGCATCATGTCCAGCATCTATGCGCCACTGCAAGCCAAATATTCCCCGTTAAGTGCTGCTTTACGGGGATTTTTGGCGTTGTTTCTATGGTTCGTGGTCGTCATATCTGTCCTCGGTCAGGAGGTGGAAGATCAAGTTGCTGACATCGTGTCTGACGCAACTGAAGAGCGAATTGAGCAGGCGATGGAGGACTTACTGGCCGATATTGAATCTCGTATTAGTGAGGACGCGTTGCGAATCCAGACTGACCATTGGTTGGTCATGGCCGAAGCCGATGTCTTCGAGCAGCTTGAGCAAGAGGGCTATCTTTTTGACCGGATCAGTGAACTCGACGGGCTAGGCTTTTTGCTTGCAGAGGTCGCTGCTCCTGCCAGTTTTGACCTGTCAGCCACCCGGGCCGGCATTTATGAGGTGATCGGCGGCGATAGAGCGGACGTCGATCTCAATCACCTGTACACCGCGGGTGTGCCAAACGCGGCTGACCCTGCTGTAGAGATGGCGGGGCTACCCCCCCGGGAACTCCTAGCATTGCCGACCGACCTGTCTGATCTTTCTTTGCGGATTGGTATTATCGACAGCAGTGTCGATCAGACACACAGCGCGTTTACCAATGCTTCGATTACGACCCGACGTTTCATCGAGAACGATACCCCGCCCAATTTTCATGGCACTGCTATTGCTTCTATTATCGCGAGCAATGACCCGTCAGCGTTAGGTCTTGCCCCCCGAGCCGAATTGTTTGCGGCAGAGGTTTTCGATGAAACCGAAGAGCGGGGAGAATTTGCCAGCACGGTGAGCCTGATTAAAGCGCTCAATTGGCTGATCACCGAACAGGTCTCAGTGATCAATATCAGTCTCGCCGGTCCTCCCAATCGATTGCTCGAGACCGCGCTGGCTCGCGTGCGTGAGCGAGGCGCACTAGCAATAGCCGCAGCGGGTAATGGCGGTCCCATGGCTCAGCCCATGTATCCCGCAGCCTATCCCGAGGTGGTCGCGGTGACTGCCACGGATGATCGGGGACGCGCGTTCCGCCTTGCCAATCGGGGCGAATATGTTGATATCGCCGCACCCGGCGTCAATATTCGTCACGCACAGGCTGGGGGAGGTTACGCAGCGTCTTCAGGCACGTCCTATGCGGTGCCGTTCGTGGCTGTGGCCGCGGCACGGCTGCTCCAGTCAAACAGCGAACCGGCAATGATGTTGGATGCCCTCTATGCCAGTGCGATCGACATCGGCGCGCCGGGACGCGACCAGATTTATGGATATGGGCAGCTGCGGTTCCAGTGATCCGAGTCGCTCGCACAAGGGCTAATAGGGTTCAGACGTCCCTCAGAAAGACAGTCTGATTTCGCTACCTATCACCAGGTCGCTGTAGCTCGCTGTCGGCAGGTTGGAGTCGTAGTCTGAGTTCTTGATCATCAGTGCCCACGAGAGGTGCTGGGTAAGGGAGAGCCGGGCCTCTGCTGAGAAGCGCCATCGGATATCCTCTCGCTCGACTCCGATCATGGGGTCGGGTGCTTTGTACTGGCGGTCTTCATATTTACCTTCCAGCTCCAGCTCCAGCGGGAATCTGCCCAGCGTCTCCCGATGCACGTAGCGAAGCTTGAGGGCGTGGGACTCATAGTCGTAGCGGTTTGCACGCGCGTTGTCGACTCGAAACGTATAGCCGATCACGGCGTATCGTTTGAGTCCCTGAACAAAGTAGTAGCTGTCCATGGACACGCTATGGCTGTCGGCTTGCCGGGCCGGTCGCCTGGCGATCTCTTTTTCGCCATAGACATACTCACCGCGCAGGAACCACTGCTTGCTGATGAAGCCTGCAAGGTAAGGTGAGAGGCGCTCGTACGTTAGAAACTGCTCGTCGTCGAGCTCAGCCGAGACATCAAACCAGTTGATTCCCAGCGTGGCCTTGCCCAATTGGCCCTCGAGGTTGACACCGAGCGACTCGGTACGCCGGTCTACCTGAGAAAATGTTTGATAGCTATCGTCGACCAATCCCGCCGAAAGTCTCAGAGAAACGCGGTCCTGATAGGTGAATAGAGCAGATCCTTGTGCTTCCAAAGTGGTGAGCTCATCAGACTCGCCTGTCGCTCGCTCCAATTCATCCAAGCCTACGTTATCGTCCCACGCATACCCCGCCGCCAATTCCAGATCGAGATCAACGGAATGACAAACGGGCGCATGCGAAGCCAGCAGCACTGCTCCAGTCAACGCTATGGCGTATTGGAATGGGTTCAGCAAGATATAGACCGTCGTTAGGTTGGTCGTAGTATAGTGTCGCCGAAGCAATCTGGCGCTACTGCTGACGGTAAAATGCCAGTGAAATTACGAGTTTAAAGGAGACAAAACATGGCCGCTCCGGCGACGCAACAGGAAGCAATTCAGCAATTTATCGATCTGGCAAATGAGATGAAAAACGACGGCGTGTCGATCGAGGTTGTGTCCTCCGCGCTAATGCGAGCCTGCGCTGTTTATTCCACTTATGTGGTCACCGGTAATGATGGCGCGCTCCATAAGTCAGGGGTAGAGAAGCTACAAAAGGTTTTTGGTGAGCAGGTACAGATAGTACAGCAGGCGAAAATGGAGCGGGCTGGAGTGCAGCCGCCAGACTCTGAACAGGAGCCGGCATAGCCTTCCAGAATGTAGTGTCATTTGCTTTGAATGTGGGCGCCGACTTGGAAGGCAAGGTGCCAGTGCTAGTGAAGTCGCAAATAAAATTTTTTCGTGCGGC
>CALKEI010000109.1 GCA_938085095.1 uncultured Luminiphilus sp.
CATTCTGCCCGAGCAAATTGACCTCTTTGACACCGCGGTCGGCCAGTCCTGCAATCTCTGCGATCACGTCATCGACCGGCCGAGAGACCTCTTCACCGCGGGTATAAGGCACCACGCAAAACGTACAGTACTTGCTGCAGCCTTCCATGATCGATACGAAAGCAGTCGGTCCCTCGACACTGGGTTCAGGCAGGCGATCAAATTTTTCGATCTCGGGAAAGCTCACATCGACCACAAGGGTTTCACCGCGGCGGCGATTCTCTATCATTTCCGGCAGTCGATGGAGTGTCTGCGGACCAAAGATCAAATCGACATAGGGCGCTCGCTTTCCGATTTCGGCCCCCTCCTGGCTCGCGACGCAACCTCCAACACCAATAATCAGATCCGGGTTTTCTTTTTTCAGATGCTTCCAGCGGCCTAATTGGTGAAAAACCTTTTCCTGTGCTTTTTCGCGAATTGAACAGGTATTCAGGAGTAGCACGTCAGCCTCGTCGGCCGAGTGGGTCTGTTCGAGTCCATGGCTGGCGCGGAGTAGATCAGCCATACGTGCCGAGTCGTACTCGTTCATCTGACAGCCGTGTGTCTCGACAAATAGCTTTTTGGTGCCTGGATTACTCATTCGTCTTTACTGTCTGGGGTAGCGTAAAAGCACTGTGGGCGCGGAGTATAGCGCCTGAGCGGGGGAATTTTTGCCAGATGGTGGAGGTTTGTGCGCAAAGTGTTACCATTCCGCCCCTTTTTGCCGTGCCACCTCGGTTTACCGGGAGCCAGTATGTCGTCTCAGCCCATCTACAAAGTCATATTTCATAACGGAGGACAGGTCTACGAGGTCTTCGCGCGCCAGATCTATCAAAGTGATATGTGGGGCTTTGTCGAGATAGAGGAGCTGGTCTTCGGGGAGCGCTCGCAGATTCTGGTTGACCCGGGCGAGGAGAAGTTGAAAAACGAGTTCTCCGGTGTGAAGCGGAGCTATATTCCCTTGCAATCAATTGTTCGCATTGACGAAGTCGACAAAGAGGGTGCGGCACGGATTTCCGAGGCTGGCAGCGCAAAAATTGCAGCGTTCCCCTTGACTCCGCAACCTGCAGCGCCCTCCCAGGGCGACGACTGAGGCGCGCCAAGCGCCCTAGCAATCAGTATCACCGCCATATCCGGACGGGTCGACTGCTACTCGGGTCGTTGCGCTACCAGTATGGCCCGTCGTGGTGCAGGAAGGCCCTCTGCCGTCAGGCTGTGGTCAGCCGGATCCAAAAACTGTTCCAGAGAGTGAAACGTCATCCACGTAGTGCGGCGCTGTTCCTCTAACGAGGTGACGCTAACATCGATAATTCGAGGTTCAGCGAACCCGGTATCAGCGAGCCAGTTTCTCACCAATCCTGCGCTTGGGAGCTGCCACACGTTACCCATGCGGGCGTAACGGCCCTCGGGCACCAGCAGGGCCTGATCGCCCCCCTCAATCACCAGGGTTTCGAGAACCAATTGTCCCCCGGGCACTAGCTTGTGCTTCAGGCTATCGAGGTGTGCCATGGGGTCGCGGCGGTGATACAGCACACCCATTGATAATACGGTATCGAAGGCAGGCAAATGCGCGGGCATCGACTCCAGAGCCATGGGTAATACATGAATGCCCGGTTGCGCCAGATAATGCTGAAGTGCCTTGAACTGCAGGATGAAAAGCGGTGTGGGATCAATACCAATGACCTCCGCCGCCCCGGCACCGAGCAGACGCCAGCAGTGGTAACCGTTCCCGCAGCCCACGTCGAGCACGCGCTTCCCGTCGAGCGGTTTGAGCGCACCGGCCAGTCTGTCCCACTTCCAGTCAGACCGCCACTCGGTATCAATATGCAGGCCAAAAAGTTCAAAAGGGCCCTTGCGCCAGGGGTGAAGGCCCATCAGCGCCGTCTCGAGTGCCTGTAGCGCCGCACCAGGCGCGGACCCCGACAGTCCCACGCGCGCGGTATTGAGCTGCAAGGTTCCGGTCGGGAGCGATGGCAGGCTGGCGAGTGCCTCGCGCCACCGCGGCAGGTCGCCGTAGCGTTCGGGTGCTAGGCCAGAGATGAATTGCTCTGGGAGTATTTCGAGCCACTCGCGCAAAGGCCCGTTGGTCCAACGTCGGCTAAGCGCGGCCCAATCTGCCGCGAGTTCGGGAGGAACGGTCATGCGATGGCAATCAACGAGGCGAAGTTAAGACACTGGAACCAGATGTCGCATCGGCTGAAGCCAACCTTTTGGAGGCGTTCTACATGGGCTTGCCGGGTCTCGGGCACCAATACATCTTCAAGCGCCTGCCTTTTCTGCGCTATTTCGAGGTCGCTATAGCCCTGCTGGCGCTTGAAGTCGTGGTGCAGCGCGATCAGATAGTCATTCAAGTGCTGATCGGGCAAGGTGAGTTTTTCCGAGAGAATCATGACATCGCCAGGCGCCATCGCCGCGCGAATGCGTCTGAGCAGGGTCTCTCGTTCGGCGACGGGGATGAACTGGAGAGTGTAGTTCATGATCACGACGCTGGCGTTTTCCAGCGGGGCGTCGATGACGTCAGCATGCTGCAGGATAATGCGGTCTCCTTCCGGAAACTGCTTCAAATGCCTGTGCGCTTCAGAGAGCATGGCTGGCGAGTTATCAATACCAATGAGTTCACAGTGATCGCAAGCGGGCTCTCGGGCCGCGGAGAGTAGCGAGGCCCCCCAGGAGCATCCCAGATCATAAATACGGGAATCCGGGCGCGCGTGCTGCGCAGCCAATACACCCGTCATGGCCACAACCGTGGCATAGCCTGGCACCGAGCGGTTAATCATGTCGGGGAACACCGAAGCCACGGAAGCATTGAAGCGGAAGAGCCCCGGATCCGATAGGGGTGTGGCAAAGAGGTCGTCCCGACGATGCGCTGTCTCAATGACTGAGTCTTCGCGTTGAGCAGTTGTCGGCGCGGAGTCCGCGCTATTGGTGTGATCGGATTGCTCAGGGTGAGGCATGGCGGTCAGGGGTCGCTGATGGGTCAGTGCACAGAATAACAGGGCTTGTGGCGTCCTCGGGTAGTCGCGCATACTCTGGCGCGTTGTCCGATCTCAAATTCCAGAGTTGTCGCCATGTTTGATTCCCTCCCTGTGCTCCCGCCTGATTCTATTCTTGGTCTGGCCGCGGCCTGTCGTGCCGATCCCAATCCGAATAAGGTGGATCTCACATTGGGCGTCTATATGGACGAGACCGGATTATGTCCGGTATTTGAGGCGGTGCAGCGGGCGCAGCAAGCGCTGGTCAGCGAGGAGCAAACCAAGGTTTATATGCCACCCCAAGGGGATCCAGATTATCTGGCAGGTATTCGTGCACTGGTGCTGGGCGAGGCCGGCATGGCGAGGCTGGCTGATCGCAGCTCGGCGGTGCAAACCCCCGGGGGTTGCGGGGCAGTCAGACTAGGGGCTGAAGTGCTCTTCGCCGCTGCTCCGAATGCAACCGTATGGGTGAGTGACCCCACCTGGCCGGTTCATATTCCTCTCATGGGTTCGGTGGGACTGCATTTTAAGACCTACCGATACTATTCACCCGAGCTCAAGGGACTCGACTTTGAGGCGATGTTGGCGGATCTCGACGCTGCCTCACCGGGCGATGTGGTGTTGCTTCATGGTTGCTGTCACAACCCCAGTGGGGTCGACCCCACGCTGGAACAATGGGGGGTGTTGGCCGATTTGATCGCCCAGCGCGAGCTGTTACCCATGGTCGATTTTGCCTATCAGGGCATGGGAGTCGGTCTCGACGAGGATGCCGCAGGCATACGCGCACTGCTCGAGCGCGTGCCCGAGATGATCATTGCGGTGTCTTCCTCTAAAAATATCGGCCTTTACCGGGAGCGAGCGGGTGCGGTGCTGTTCGTTGGGGGTGACGCCCGAGCCGCTGAGGCGATGGCCAGTCAGGCAATATCGGCAGCGCGGCGGGTCTACTCCATGCCCCCCGCCCACGGCGCATTGCTGGCGGGCAGGGTATTGTCCTCGCCAGAGTTAAGATCAGGATGGCAGACGGAACTGGCGCACATCTGTGAACGGATTAACGGACTGCGGAGCGATTTCCGGGATGCGTTAACGTCCGCTACGGGTCGCGACTTTGATTTTATCGGCACTGAGCACGGCATGTTCTCGTTTCTGGGCCTGTCGGTGGAGCAGGCGCAGCGGCTGAGAGAGCAGCAGTCCGTCTACATTCTGGACTCTTCTCGCATTAATATCGCCGGACTCAATGCCAATAACCTGAACCGCGTGGTCGAAGCAGTCTCCTCCGTGCTCTAGGCGCCGAGCAGCCCCACTCATTTTCACGAACTCAATTGTTCAGGGGGAGGGGTTCAACCCTCTAGCTCGATCAGGCGCTCAAGCGCTGCATCTAACGCGTGCTCAGACTCAGCGACCGCGGTGAGCGCAGCAGCGATGATGTCCTGCGACTGCTCGTAGAAATCTTTTTCCGAAATCGCTGCGAGTAGCGCTGTGTGGCGCGTCTCCAGCGCCTCAATCTGAGACGGCAGCCCGTCAAGTTCCCGCTGCTCTCGATAACTGAGCTTTTGTTTCTTGGGCCGAACCGGCTCTGCATGATTCGACAGGGCTTCGGTCTGAGGAGCCAACGTCTCTGCTTGCGCTGCGCCGGACGCTGATAGGGCAGATGTTGCCGGGGTGAGTTGGCCACCCCTGGCCTCCCAGTCCGCATAGCTTCCAGCCTGCTCCTCGATCTCGCTGTTGCCTTTCATGACCAGCAGACTGGTGACGACCTTGTCGAGAAAGTGGCGGTCGTGGCTCACGAGAATAATGGTGCCTTTAAAGTCCAGCAGGATCTCTTCGAGTAACTCCAGTGTTTCGATATCAAGGTCATTAGTGGGCTCATCCAGAACCAGCAAATTGGCAGGGCGCGTGAACAATCTCGCCAAAATTGCGCGGTTGATCTCGCCGCCGGACAGCGCTTTTACCGGAGTTCGAATACGATCAGGCGCGAATAGAAAGTCGCCCAGGTAGCTGATAGCGTGCCGGCGCTGACCGTTGATTTCAATGAATTGCTGCCCACCACAGATGTTATCGATCAGATCCTTCTCTGGGTCGAGCTCGCCTCGCAATTGGTCGGAGTAAGCAATCTCCAGTTGTGTTCCAAGCAGCACATCACCTTGATCGGGGGTGAGCTCGCCCAACAGCAGCTTGATGACGGTACTTTTGCCAACGCCATTACTGCCAACGATGCCCACCCGGTCACCGCGCTGGATAATGGTAGAGAACTGTCTCACCACCTTCTCGTCGCCATAGCCGAAGGTGATGTCTCGAGCCTCGGCCACGCGACGGCCCGAGCGGTTGGCTTCTTCCAGTTTAAATTGCCCCTTACCTTGTGCCACACGCCGCTGTGCACGTTCGTTGCGCATTGTTTTCAGCGCCCTGACGCGGCCCTCGTTGCGGGTGCGGCGCGCCTTGATGCCTTGCCGGATCCAGGTCTCTTCCTGCGCCAGCTTTTTATCGAACAGCGCATCCGCTCTTGCCTCGACCTCGGCCTTTTGTTCTCGCAGGGTTAGGAATTTCCCGTAGTCCGCCTGCCACAGAGTCAAATGCCCTCTATCCAATTCGCCAATACGGTTGCAAACGCGCTGTAAAAAGCGGCGATCGTGAGTGATCAATACGATGGCGCCTTCAAATTGAGCGACCTGCTGTTCGAGCCAGTCGATACAAGGAATATCAAGGTGATTGGTGGGCTCATCGAGCAGGAGCACATCGGGCTCGATGACAAGGGCACGGGCCAGCGCAGCGCGCCGTCTCCAGCCTCCTGACAAAGTGGCAAGGGACGCGTCTGCAGCAAGCTCCAGTTGTTGGAGCACTTTTTCGATCCGCTGCTCCATAGACCAGCCTCCGAGGTGCTCAAGCTCTGATTGAATCTGACTCATTTCGGTCAGTGCGGTCTCCGAGCCCTCAGCGATGAGCGCGTGATAGCGCGAGAGGAGGGCGCCGGTCTCTGCTAAACCTGTTGCCACATAATCGAAGACGGTCGTATCGAGGTTGTCGGGGAGTGCTTGCTCTAGCCTCGCGATCTTGATGTTCGGATCAACCCAGCGCTCGCCATCTTCCGCCGCCAATTCCCCGGAAAGAATCCGCATTAGGGTCGACTTGCCCGCACCATTTCGACCGAGGAGCCCCAGTCGCTCGCCCTTATCGAGGGTAAGACTCACCTTGTCGAGCAGTATCTGGGTGCCGATAGTGAACTCGATCTGGTCGAGGCGGATATAGGGCATGAGCGTCCTCCAGAAGGGCGCACAGTGTAGGACAGAAAACATCCTCTGCGCGTATTTGGTTAGAATGACGTTCATGGGGGAAAGGACCATGACAACAGCGACAATGGACGCGCAGGATAATGCGCGCTGGATAGCGGGGTGGCTGGCAGTTTGCGCCGTCACGATTCTGGGGATGATCTTACTGGGAGGCGTCACCCGACTGACCGAATCAGGTCTGTCGATGGTCGATTGGCGACCCATCATGGGAGTGATTCCACCTCTCACCGAGTCTCAGTGGCTAGCGACGTTCGCCACTTATCAGCAGTACCCGGAGTATCAAAAAATTAATCAAGGTATGGATCTGGCGGGATTCAAGCAGATTTTCTGGTTTGAGTATCTGCACAGGGTGCTCGGACGCCTGATTGGCCTCATGTATTTCATACCGCTAGTGATCTTTGCGCTACGCAAAATGATCGCACCGCAATTATTGCCTACGCTCATTCTGCTGCTCATTATGGGAGCGGCTCAGGGACTGCTTGGTTGGTATATGGTGAAGAGTGGCCTGGTTGACCGGCCCTCGGTATCCCAATACCGATTGACGGCACATTTGGGGGTGGCTGTGGCGATATATGCGCTGATGACGTGGCTGGTGCTCCGTGTC
>CALKEI010000110.1 GCA_938085095.1 uncultured Luminiphilus sp.
CTGCAAACAGCTGCGCGAGCCCCATAAAGATGGTCACGAACTGCTTGATCTGCACGCCCGTCAGGCCAAGCCTGAACGCCAAATCGCGCCCCTGAAATGGCTGTGCACCGGTCAGCGGGTCAATTTCAGCCCTGAGAATCTTCTCCGGCGTTTCCTCGGCCACCTTCTCTATTTCGACGCCCCCCTCAGTGGACGCCATAAAAACGATGCGGCGACTGGCGCGGTCTACCACCGCCCCCAAATAGAGCTCATCCGCAATATCCGTGCAAGACTCAACCAAAATGCGCGATACAGGCTGTCCTGAAGCGTCTGTTTGATAGGTGACCAGTCGTTGCCCCAGCCATTGGGCGGCGAACTCGCCAGCGGCTTCGGGACTGTCGACCAGCTTCACGCCGCCAGCCTTACCGCGACCACCAGCATGGACCTGAGCCTTAACTACCCAACGCTCGCCCCCGATATCATTGGCGGCTGTTATCGCCGCCTCAGCCGAGTCAACAGCGTGGCCGGTGGATACCGGCAGCCCATAATCAGCAAACAGGGATTTCCCCTGATACTCATGCAGATTCATAAAAACCCCTTGGGTTGAGCCCGATTAACATCCGGCTGCTCCGGCATCGGGCAGCCGGAGTAGCACTGCTTAATTCCTATCGTTTAGCACGGTTGACCATATGAATTGCCCTGCCGTCGACGGCAAGCGCCGCCTCATGAACGGCTTCTGACATGGTCGGATGACCGAACACCATAAGCTGCAGGTCCTCGGTACTTGCCGCCATCTCGATTGCGATGACGATCTGCTGAACTAGATCGGCCGCAGAAGGACCAACAACGTGCGCGCCAAGGATCTGATCGGACTCCGCATCAGACAGAATTTTGACCAAGCCGTCTGTTTCCCCCGACGCCTGCGCGCGGCCAATGGCAGCAAATGGGAACGTTCCCGCCTTGTACTCGACACCCTCTGACTTGAGCTCCTGCTCTGTCTTCCCTACCCCTGCCACCTCGGGATGGGTATAGATAATGGAGGGAATGACCTCGTAATTCAGCTGAGCCGCTTTACCATGGATACGCTCGGCCACCATGACGCCTTCCTCGGAGCCTTTATGCGCCAGCATGGGGCCCCTGACGATGTCACCAATGGCGTACACACCCGGCGCCTCGGTCGCACAGTAGTCGTTGACGAAAACAAACCCACGCTCATCCACCGTCACGCCTGAATCAGCCGAAAAAAGTCCTTCGGTTCGAGGTGTTCTGCCCACGGCAACGATCAACCGATCAAACCGCTCTGTGACAGAGCTGTCTTGGTGGGTATAGCTGACCGACACGCCATCAGCATCCACCTCTGCGCCCGTTACACGTGCACCAAGCCGAATATCGAGGCCCTGTTTGGCAAAAATCTTGGCAGACTCTGCGGCAATTTGCTCGTCCATATTGGGTAGAAACTGATCCATGGCTTCGAGCATGACCACCTCGGCACCCAGTCTTGCCCAGACGCTACCAAGCTCCAACCCGATGACGCCCGCGCCAATCACGCCCAATCGCTCGGGCACTGCGTCGAAGCACAGCGCGCCGGTTGAATCGACCACTCGCTCACCGTCAATGGGCGCCGGAGGAATCGCAGCCGGCTCAGAGCCCGCCGCCAGCACCACATGATCAGCGGTGTAATGCGCCACCTCGCCCTCACCGCTGGTCACTGCAACCTCGCGGCCAGACATCAGCATCGCAGCGCCGGTAATGACAGTCACGCCGTTATGCTTTAACAAGCCGGAGACACCTCCGGTCAGCTGGGAAACAATCTTCTCCTTACGCGCCATCATGCCGGCGATGTCGAGAGTGACCTCGCCAACGCCGATGCCGTGCTCTGACAGATGGCCGGTCGCGTCGGCGTATCGCTGTGAACTGTCCAGCAACGCCTTCGAGGGAATACAGCCTACGTTCAAGCAGGTGCCCCCCAGTAACGGCTGGTTATTAACACCACTACTTTGCTCAATGACAGCAGTGGACAGTCCGAGCTGCGCACACCGGATGGCGCAGACATAGCCCGCTGGTCCCGAGCCAATAATGATCACGTCGAATGGGTTAGACACCGTTTACTCCCCTATTAAATCTGCAACAGAATCCGCGCAGGATCCTCTATCAGGCCTTTGATGGTCACAAGAAACTGGACCGCGGTTTTACCGTCGACCAGCCGGTGATCATATGACAACGCCAAATACATCATTGGCTGAATAACCACCTCACCCTCCATCGCGATGGGCCGCTCCTGAATCGTATGCATCCCCAAAATACCGGTCTGCGGCGGATTGAGAATGGGCGTGGATAGAAGGGAACCAAAGACACCACCATTTGAGACCGTGAACGTACCACCGGTCATCTCTTCAATGGTTAACTTTTTATCCCGAGCCTTAGCGCCAAAATTGGAAATAGCCGCCTCGACATCAGCAATACTCATGAAATCCGCGTCTCGCAGCACCGGGACGACCAAGCCCTCATCCATCGAGACGGCCACACCAATATCCTGATAACCGTGATACACCACGTCATTGCCATCGATCGACGCGTTCACTTCGGGGAATCGCTTCAGTGCCTCGCACGCCGCCTTTACAAAAAACCCCATAAATCCAAGGCGGGTGCCGTTATGAACCGACTCGAACTCATCCCGATACTGCTTACGCAGCTTCATTAGTGGCGCCATATTGACTTCGTTAAACGTGGTGAGCATCGCCGTCTGCTGGGTCGCTCCCAACAGCCGCTCAGCGATGCGTGCCCGCATACGCGTCATAGGAACGCGCTTCTCAATCCGTTCGCTGGTAGGACCACTCACATCGATATCAGTCGATCGCGCCGGCGGAGGCTGGTCCGCGGGTACCGCCAACGCCTGAGCCTGCTTGAGGTGGGCCAGTACATCCTCCTTCAAAAGGCGACCACCCTTACCTGTGGCCGTCACCGCCTCCGGTGTCAGGCCATGCTCGTCCAGCAGCGCACGCACTGCCGGACCCATCGGAATGGCGTCAGCTACTGACTCGCCGACCTCTATCGTCTGCTTGGGGTCAGGGGTGTGCTCACTCGCCTCAACCGTCGGCGCTGCACTATCGCCAGCGGGAGCCAATGTCGCCAGTAGCAATTCACTGGTGATCGTTTCTCCCTCTTGCACCAAGATCGATTCGATCACGCCAGGCTCGGGCGCCACCACCTCCATCACGACCTTGTCCGTCTCAATTTCAACCAGTAATTCGTCTCGCGCCACGCGATCACCCGGCTGCTTATGCCACGCCGACACGACACCGTCTGCAACGGATTCCGGAAAGGTTGGCGCCTTGATCTCCACTGTCATGACAGCGTCCTCATATTAAAATCCCCAGGGCATCGGCCCCAAAGCCTCGTCAATAAACTTCTCCTGCTCCCGCAAGTGCAAAGCAGAATAACCCGCCGCTGCAGACGCCGAAGGCTCTCTCCCGACGTAGCGAAGATACACGTCCACCTTTTCGCGCCGTACGGCCGTCGCCAATCGGCTTTGCATGGCGTACCACGTTCCCTGATTTTTCGGCTCTTCTTGCACCCAAACCGCGTCTTCAAAATTGGGATATCGGGCAAGCACCGCCTGCAGATCGAAACGGGGAAAAGGGTACATCTGCTCGATGCGAATGATGGCAATGTCGTCAATATCACGCGCCCGCCGCGCCGCCCTGAGGTCGTAAAAAACCTTGCCCGCACACAGAACCACCCTTTTCACCGCTTCCGGCTCCAGAGCATCCGTTTCGTCAATGACTGTCTGAAACGCACCCTCGGCCAAATCCTCCAACTGGGAGACCGCTTCTTTGTGCCGCAACAGGCTCTTTGGCGTCATCACAACGAGTGGAATTCTCAAGGGCCGAATCGCCTGACGGCGCAGCATGTGAAACACCTGCGCTGGCGTGCTGGGAATACACACCTGAATGTTGTCCTCAGCGCACAGCTGCAGGAAGCGCTCGAGCCGGGCAGAGGAATGCTCCGGGCCCTGCCCCTCGTATCCGTGAGGGAGGAGCATGGTCAAGCCACACAGGCGACTCCACTTGTTCTCACCACTGGAAATAAACTGATCAATGACCACCTGCGCACCGTTAGCAAAATCGCCAAACTGCGCCTCCCAAACCACCAAACCTCCTGGCGATGTCGTGGCATAACCGTATTCAAAAGCGAGAACCGCCTCCTCTGATAACAATGAATCGTAGATCCGAAACGGCGCCTGCGTCGCACTCAGGTGCCTCAGTGGCGCATAAGATTCGCCACCCCGCTGGTTGTGAAGTACCGCGTGGCGGTGACTGAAAGTGCCGCGTCCCACGTCCTGTCCGGTGAGACGGACGGGATACCCGGCATCCAGCAGCGAGGCGTACGCCATCGTCTCAGCAAACCCCCAATTCACCTCCTGCGCTCCCGCCCCCATTTTCAGCCGATCGGACATCAGTTTCTTCACCACACGGTGGACCGAGAATCCCTCGGGCAGCTCATTCGTGCGCTCCGACAAGGCTTTGAGTTCAGCGAGTGGCACCGAGGTATCCGCGGCAACATCCCACCGATGACCGATGTAAGGTGACCAATCGACGAACAGGGCTTTATTGGGCTCTGACACTAATGAGCTCACCAGCGGTTCGTTCCGCTCCAGCGCCTCACGGTAGTGCTCGACCCACTCGGCGTCGGTCTGTTCCGTAAGCAAGCCAACATCAATCAGGCGCTTGGCATAGAGCGCACGCGTTGTCGGATGCGATTTGATCTTGTCGTACATATCCGGTTGGGTGACCGAAGGCTCATCGGCCTCGTTGTGTCCACGCCGACGGTAAGAAACCAGATCAATCACCGCGTCTTTCTTAAATTGATTGCGATAATCCACCGCGAGCTGCGTGACAAAAACGACCGCCTCGGGATCGTCACCATTCACATGGAAGATCGGCGCCTGAACCATCTTGGCGATGTCCGTGCAGTACTCGGTAGACCGCGCATCTGCGGGTTCGCTGGTGGTGAAACCAATCTGGTTATTGAGCACAATGTGCAGCGTGCCGCCGGTCCGGTAGGCGCGCGTCTGGGACATCTGGAACGTCTCCATCACCACACCCTGCCCGGCAAACGCCGCATCGCCGTGAAGCACAATAGGGACCACCGAATCGCCGACCGAATCCTCTCGACGATCCTGCCGAGCGCGAACGGATCCTTCGACCACTGGCGAGACAATTTCAAGGTGTGACGGATTAAAGGCCAACGCGAGATGGACCTCGCCACCCGGGGTCATCATGTTGGAGGAAAAGCCCTGATGGTATTTCACGTCCCCCGAACCAATGTGGTTCACCCTTCCCTCAAACTCGTCAAACAAATCAACCGGGTTCTTGCCCAGAATATTCACCAGCACGTTCAGCCGGCCACGGTGCGCCATTCCGATGCAAATCTCCTTGCCGCCATACCCTCCGATTCTCTGAATCGCTTCGGCCATCATGGGTATGAGGCTCTCGCCGCCCTCCAGCCCGAATCGCTTGGTGCCAGGATATTTTGACCCCAACGAGCGCTCTAGTCCCTCAGCACCATTGAGTTGCCGGAGAATATTGAGTCGCTGCTCGGCCGCGAACTCGGGCGCGCTCCGCACCGCCTCCATCCGGCTCATAATCCAGTGCCGCTCCTCTGTGTCGACAATATGCATGAACTCGGCACCGACGGTTCCGCAGTAGGTCGCCTCAAGGTCTGCGCGGATTTGCGCCAGCGTGGCCTCCGGCCGACCAAAATAAACTGTGCCGACTTGGAAGGTGGTGTCGAGGTCCGCTTCACTGAGCTCGTGAAATGACAACGTCAGATCGGGAACCGAGGGCCGCTCCGACAGCCCGAGCGGATCAAGCCGTGCCTGCTGGTGACCGCGCTGTCGGTAGGCTGAGATGAGTTGGACCACGCGTACCTGCTTGCGTTCGTATTCGGTGGCGTGGGAATCGTGTGAGACGGTTGCATCGGTTCTGACCCGCATCTTTGATATCCGGGCAAACCGGTCCCGCAATACCGAATGGGGCACGTCGTGTACCAGGCTCGTCTCGCTGGGCACGCGGGGTAACTGATCGAAATAATCGCGCCACTCGGGCGCAACGGCATTCGGATCCTGCAGGTAGACCTCATACAACGCGTCAACGTATTCGGCATTACCGCCCGAAATATGCGAAGTCGCCCAGCGGGCCAGCATATCGGGTATGGGTGTTGCCTGTGTCACGTTCGCCCCCTTTACCACCCGGCGCCTGACGACTGATAGCAACCGCTATGGCAGGGCCGAGAGTGAATGCAGAGTGTAGGGAAAAGAACGGATGTTGGGGGGGTAAATTAACCGCTCAACGGCGGCAATACTGACAATTTGCAGCCGCGCGGCATAATGCATAACTATTAGTTATATATAATATGCCGCACCTTTCTCGGCGTCATAAATGCCAGCTATGCGTCTTGCGCTGCACCGGCAGCCCCTACCGCACCGCAATCAGGTCGCGCGGCTGAGCAACATGGTCCGGATATGGCCGATCGCCTTGGTCGGGTTTAATCCTTTCGGGCAAACGTTCACGCAGTTCTGGATGCCATGACATCGGAAAACACTGAAGGGATCGTCCAGCTTGGAGAGACGCTCCTCTGTGGCAGTGTCGCGACTGTCTGCCAGAAACCGATAGGCCTGCAGCAGCCCCGCGGGACCGATAAAACGATCCGGATTCCACCAAAAAGAGGGGCAGCTCGTTGAGCAGCAGGCGCACAGAATACACTCATAAAGCCCGTCGAGCTGCGCCCGCTCTTCAGGGGACTGCAGTCGCTCAATGGCGGGGGCTGGTGAGGGGTTTTGCAGGTATGGCTGGACTTTCTCGTATTGCGCGTAGAACAAACTCATGTCAACGACAAGGTCGCGGATGACAGGCAGACCGGGCAATGGCCGGATCACCAACTTATCGCCCTTGACCGTCTCGGACAGCGGCGTCACGCAAGCGAGGCCATTTTTACCGTTCATGTTGAGGCCATCAGACCCGCACACGCCCTCTCGACAGCTACGCCGATAGGTGACGCTACCGTCATACTCCGCCTTAATCAGCTCCAGCACGTCGAGCACCATTAAATCCCGCCCACTCGTATCGACGGCGAAGTCCTGCATGAAAGGGGCTTCGTCAGTCTCTGGGTTATAGCGGTATAGGCTAACCTGTAGCATTTGCGGTCGCTCCTAAGATCAGTAACTTCTAGCCATGGGCTGGAAGGTTTCAACGGTCTGCGGGGTAAAGTTCACACTGCGCTTCGACACTTTTTTGCCCTCACCGTGATACAGCGAATGGCATAACCAATTCTCGTCGTCTCGCTCGGTAAAATCCTCACGAGCGTGCGCCCCGCGGCTTTCGTCACGCGCCTCGGCCACTATAGCCGTCGCTTCGGCGGTCTCAAACAGGTTCTGTAATTCCAAACACTCGATACGCGAGGTATTAAACGCGTTGGACCGATCTGCCAGCGCGACATTTTCGACTCGCTCTCTCAGATTCTCCAACTTGGCGATCCCTTCACGCATGAACTCCCCGGTTCGGAACACGCCAAAATGATTCTGCATAATCTCCTGAAGCTCCTGGCGCAACGGCGCCACCTGCTCTCCGCTTTCACGCGCGTTCAGAGCCTCCAGACGACTACCCGCGGCATCGATGTCGGTCTGCGAGGCGTCGCGCAATTCGATCCCCTCGCGCAGAGATTTTTCGATAAACAAGCCGGAAGCGCGCCCGAACACTACAAGATCCAGCAGCGAATTCCCGCCAAGCCGATTAGCGCCGTGGACCGACACGCACGCGACCTCGCCACACGCATACAACCCCGGAATCACCGCGTCGTTCCCGCTCGCGTCGACTGTCAGTGCCTGCCCATGCACATTAGTCGGTATGCCGCCCATCATGTAGTGACAGGTTGGCACAACAGGAATGGGTTCTTTCACCGGATCGACATGAGCAAAAGTGCGGCTGAGTTCGCAAATACCGGGCAGTCGCGACTCCAGCACGTCCTCACCAAGGTGATCGAGCTTGAGCTTGACGTGGTCGCCATTGGGGCCACACCCTCTACCCTCTAGGATTTCCAAGACCATTGATCGAGCCACCACATCTCGACCTGCGAGATCCTTGGCGTTCGGCGCATAACGCTCCATGAAGCGCTCGCCATCGTTATTCACGAGATAACCGCCCTCGCCACGGCAGCCCTCGGTCACCAGCGTACCCGCGCCGTAAATGCCTGTGGGGTGAAACTGCCACATCTCCATGTCCTGAGCAGGAACGCCCGCCCGCAGTGCCATACCCATCCCGTCACCGGTGTTGATGTGCGCGTTCGTCGTTGAGGCATAGATTCTGCCGGCGCCCCCGGTCGCAAAAACGGTCGCCTTAGACTTCACATAGACGGTCTCGCCGGTTTCGATGCAAATGGCAATCACGCCGACCACTGCGCCGTCCTGATTCTTCACCAGGTCCACTGCAAACCACTCGTTAAAGAACACGGTCTCGTTTTTAATATTGTTCTGATAGAGCGTATGCAGCAGCGCGTGCCCCGTTCGGTCAGCGGCCGCGCAAGTCCGCGCCGCCTGACCACCCTCGCCAAAATTCTTCGACTGGCCGCCAAACGGTCTCTGGTAAATTCTGCCTTCTTCCGTCCGCGAGAACGGCAGCCCCATGTGCTCCAACTCGAAAATAGCCTCGGGACCGACAGAGCACATGTACTCAATCGCGTCTTGATCGCCGATATAATCAGAACCCTTTACCGTGTCATACATGTGCCAACGCCAATCGTCTTGCGGATCTGCACTGGCGATTGCACAGGTGATCCCTCCCTGAGCTGACACCGTGTGGGACCGCGTTGGAAAGACCTTGGAGATGACCGCGGTCTTGTAGCCGGACTGCGCTAACTGCAACGCAGCGCGCATGCCGGCACCACCACCGCCAACAATGACTCCATCAAAAGAAATCGTTCTCATAACACTCACTTATCCCACGTAGTTCGCCTGCTCTTGTCTGCCCGCCGTATTGATCGGGCTGAGCAGTCTCAACTCCAGATGATGACCACCACCCAAAACACATAACCGACCAGCGCTAGAGACGCCCCCAGCTGACAGAGCAGTCTGATGATATTTCCCTTTGGCCCCAACATCCTTTCGGTTAGATAGTCGGTAAACACAGACCACAATCCGATCCAGCTGTGCGCCGCGAGCGACAGCGCGGCCATGAGGGTAAACACCTTCATCCACGTCTGGTCGAACAACAATCGCCACGAAGTGTAGTCAACTGAACCCAGTAACTGGTAGGCAATGACAATAAAATATGCAAGCAACACCAGTGATGTCACACGCTGAATGAGCCAATCCGACAGCCCGGTGCGGCTAAAGCTTGTTACCGAGGTCACCATATCAGCAACCCCCAAACCCCTGCGCTGATGGCCGCGAGCACAAATACGATCCGCGCGCCCAGCACGCCCCCGCGCATGGTTTCGCCGATTCCCGCGTCCATAATGAGGTGTTTAATGCCGGCCAAGGCATGATAAGTGAGGATCGAGGCGATCGCCCAAGTCACTCCCTTTGCCAACGGCGACGACGCCAGATCACCCAAACGATTGAAAGAGGCCTCAGAAGCGAGGCTCAGATCCAGCGCCCATAACATCAGGAAGCTGGCAAAAAACATCAGCACGCCCGTCACCCGGTGGGTGATAGAGGCATAGGCTGTTACCGGCAGGTCAATGGTGCCCAGGTCCAGGTTGACTGGACGCGTATCTCTTGAAGTCGGTCTCACGTTTACTCTCAGGGTAATGTTAGTCACTGCATATCGATAGGGCCGCTGATGCTGACCTATCGCGGCCAGAAGTATAGGTGTGCGCACAATCGATTACAATTTATCCAATAGTCGCCCTTCTCGCCGAGCACCGGACCACGCCCCAAAGTGCCTTTCAAATTGACATGGCTCGCGCTCAGCATTAGTTTGGCACCCTCTTAATTTCTGCGGTAGAAGGCATCATGTCTGAAAAACAAGCCACCCTGAACCTCATGCATGAGGACGGATCCCAAAACACTATCGAGCTTCCGGTGCACTCCGGCACGTTGGGCCCCGATGTTGTGGACGTTGGCAAACTTACCGCAAACGGTTATTTCACCTACGATCCGGGCTTCACCTCGACGGCCGCTTGTGAGTCGCAAATTACCTTTATCGATGGTGAGAAGGGCATTTTGCTGCATCGCGGCTATCCGATTGAGCAACTCGCCGAGCATTCCGACTACCTCGAGACCTGCTATCTATTGCTGAATGGGGAGTTACCGACCGCTGATCAGAAGGACGAATTCGTTGGCATCATGACGCGTCATACGATGGTTCATGAGCAAATCAGAACATTTTTCAACGGATTTCGACGCGACGCGCATCCCATGGCGATCATGTGTGGCGTGGTCGGAGCGCTCTCTGCGTTTTACCATGATTCCACTGACATATCCGACCCGTGGCACCGAGAGGTCGCAGCCTTTAGATTAATTGCCAAAATGCCTACGATTGCCGCCATGAGCTATAAGTTCTCGATCGGCCAACCCTTTATGTATCCGGACAATAACCTCGATTACGCAGCCAACTTCCTGCACATGATGTTCGGCAATCCCTGCGAGTCCACCACAGTCTCACCGACGATTGCGCGCGCAATGGACCGCATCTTCCTCCTTCACGCCGATCACGAACAGAACGCCTCAACCTCCACGGTACGCCTCGCCGGATCCTCGCAGGCGAACCCATTTGCCTGTATTGCGGCAGGCATCGCCGCACTGTGGGGACCCTCTCACGGCGGTGCCAACGAAGCCGTTGTCAAAATGCTGGAGGAAATAGGCACGGTGGACCGCATCGAAGAATTCATTGCCCGAGCCAAGGACAAGGACGATCCGTTCCGGCTCATGGGCTTTGGCCATAGGGTTTACAAAAACTTCGATCCGCGCGCCAAAGTGATGAAGCAGGCAGCAGACGAAGTGCTCGCTGAACTCGGCATCGAAGATGAGAATCTAGAAATTGCCAAGCGGCTCGAAGAAATTGCCCTGCAGGACGAGTATTTCATCGAGAAAAAACTGTATCCGAATGTCGACTTCTACTCGGGCATTATTTTGAAAGCTCTCGGCATTCCAACCTCGATGTTCACGGTTATCTTCGCCATCGGCCGCACGGTTGGCTGGATTGCGCACTGGAACGAAATGATCGGGGGCGCTTACCGAATCGGTCGACCACGTCAGCTGTATACCGGTGAAGCGCAAAGGGACTTCATCCCACTGGATAAGCGGTAACAAACCGATGCCAGCCTCCGCAGTCATTACCGGCTCTGGGCTCTATACCCCAAAGGAGGCCATCAGCAACGAAGAGCTCGTCACCTCTTTCAACGCTTGGGTTGACCTCTTCAACGCGGAGCACAGCGAGGACATCGCTAACGGTGAAGTGGAGGCCAAGACGCATTCCTCCGCTGAATTCATCGAAAAAGCATCTGGCATCAAATCGCGCTATGTGATTAATAAAACGGGCATCCTTGACCCTCGGCGCATGGTGCCGGAGATACCGGAGCGATCGAACGAAGAGCCTTCTGTAATGTGTGAAATCGCCTGTCAGGCAGCCAAGCAGGCACTCGCACAGGCCGACATTGGCGCCGACCAGCTGGACGCGGTGATCCTCGCGGCGTCCAACATGCAGCGGGCTTATCCTGCGATGGCCGTCGAGGTTCAGGCGGCACTGGGTGCCGGCGGCTTTGCGTTTGACATGAACGTAGCGTGCTCCTCAGCTACCTTCGGCATCCAGCAAGCCAGCGATGCAGTCCGGTCTGGTAGCGCAAGACGCGTGTTAGTGGTCAACCCGGAAATCTGCACGGGTCATCTAAACTTTCGCGATCGGGATTCGCATTTTATTTTCGGCGATGTGGCCACCGCGGCCGTCATCGAGAGCAGCGAAACCGCTCGTGAAGGCACTGGCTGGGACATATTGGACACCCGCCTACAGACTTTGTTCTCTAACAATATTCGCAATAATTTTGGCTTCTTGAATCGTGCCGATGAGAGCGGCATTGGGCAAACGGATAAGCTATTTATTCAGGAAGGCCGGAAGGTATTCAAGGAGGTCTGCCCCGCGGTGGCTGAGCAGATCACGGCCCAACTCGCCGCGATGGAGATTTCACCCGACGACCTTAAACGGATCTGGTTGCATCAGGCAAACCAGAATATGAACGACCTGATTGCACGCAAAGTGTTCGGAAGAGACCCCTCCGCACTCGAGTCGCCCACTATTCTCGATGAGTACGCAAACACCTCATCCGCCGGCTCCATCATTGCTTTCCACAAACATAGCGCGGATCTTGTCTCGGGGGATCTCGCAGTGCTGTGTTCTTTTGGCGCGGGATACAGTATCGGGTCGATCGTACTTCGCCGCCGTTAAAAAACCCACTTACGATATATGCGTGCGGGAAATCTCTCGCACGGCATGCAATAACTGTTCTGCCTGAGCCTGGGTGCCTACCGAGACTCTCAGCCATTCCGATATCCGCGCATGATCCCATCGGCGAACCAGTATGTCCTTCGCACGCAGCTCGTCAAAAAGGCGTGCACCCGGGATCTGATGGTGGCGAACGAACATGAAATTTGCCTGCGAAGGCAGCACTTCAAACCCGAGCTCACCCAGCCCTTCAGCCATCACCTGCCGACTCTCGGCCACCACAGCAGAGGCCTGCTGCAGCCAAGTTGAGTCTTCGACGGCCGCCACAGCGGCCGCTTGGGCGATTGCATCGAGCGGGTAGGAATTAAAAGAGTCCTTAACCCGATTCAGCCCCTCAATCAGTTCGGGTTGCGCAAGCGCATACCCCACGCGCAAGCCCGCTAACGCATGACTTTTCGAGAGACTACGGGTGATTATGAGGTTGTCGTATTCCGGCACCAGAGGCGCCGCGGACTCAGCACCAAAGCCATAATAGGCCTCATCGATCACAACGAGCCTATTCCGGTTAGCCACGACCAGCGACTCGATTTCTTTTTTGCTGAGCGCCAGCCCCGTCGGCGCATTGGGATTCGCCAGCACGATCGCATCAGCTGACGCTTTCAGCGCATCAAGGTCCACCGAAAAATCGGAGAGCAAGGGCACCTCAATCAGGTCCGAGCCATAAAGACGCGCCCACACCGGGTAAAACCCATAGGTCGTATCGAGCGTTTGGACCGAGCGCTCGGATAGAAAACCCAACCAGAGGTGTGCGAGAACCTCATCGGAACCATTGCCGACAAACACCTGCTCTACAGACAATGACTCGGCGTTCGCGATCGCATTCCGAAGCGATGCCGCAGTGGGATCCGGGTAACGACGCAGCACATCCCCTTCAATCGCCCGAATGGCATCGAGAACCGCTGTAGAGGGCGGCAAAGCATGTTCATTGGTGTTGAGCTTAACCAAGCTTACTGAAGCAGGCTGCTCGCCTGGCACATACGGCTTTAGGCCTGCCACTCTATCGACCCAGAATCGATTCATTGTAGCTGTCCAGTATCAGAGTCGCGTCATGCTAACTGGTACATGACGCAAAGTCAGTGGGAAAACGTCGCTCAAGCTTTGGTCACCGTGGCAGGGCTGGCATTTGCGGCCACCGCACGATCAGCGGGGAACACGAGCCGGAAGGTACTGCCGCGACCCAGCTGACTGTCGACAAAGAGTTTCGCATCGTGAGATACCGCCACATGCTTAACGATAGCGAGCCCCAGCCCGGTTCCTCCTGTGGTCTGACTGCGGCTTTTATCTATGCGGTAGAACCGCTCTGTCAACCGAGGAATATGTTTGGCGTCAATACCCGGGCCCTGATCCTCTACCAGCAGTGCCGGACCCACCACCGTATCAGTCCACTTTACCGTCACAACCTCCTCGCTGTACTTCAGTGCGTTGACGACCAGATTGCTAATGGCGCTGTGTAACTCTGCCGCGTCACCCAGTATGTTTAGGCTTGAGGGCGTCAGCAACTCGATCTCGCGATCTGTCCAGGCAGGCGTAAGCTCCTCGCAGAGGTTCTTAAGCAGTTCAACCATATCAATCTGATCGTCTTTGCGCTCACCCTCGACGCTCTCGATTCGAGATAACCACAGCAAATCGGAAATCAGGCTCTCCATCCGTAAAGCCTGAGTCTCCATGGAGAGCAACGACTTTTTAAGGGTCGCGTTAGACCCCGCGGCTACCGACTGGAGTGTTTCGATATAACCCTTGATCACCGTCAACGGTGTGCGGAGTTCATGTGACACGTTTCCTACAAAATCGCGACGCACCCGCTCTAGCTTATCCTGCTCTGTCACATCTTTGACGAATACAAGACGGTCATTGACGCCAAATCGTGAGAATTCGAATTGCAAACAAAACTCTGGATCAGGCCCGGGTTTGATCCGGAGCGGCTTCTGAAAGTTCTCTTCACGAAGGTATTTCCGGAGTGACTTGCCGGGCAGAATTTTTGCCAGCGGCTTTCCTTTCTCCTCCGTGAAGCGCATGCTCAAGAGATATTCTGCAGCGTCATTACACCAGATCAAATTTCCAGGGCCATCAATCATCAATGCAGCATCCCGCATCGAGGCAAGAGACTCATTCAAATAAGGCTGAGATCGCTGCGTCGCAGGTGCACTCTGTGGTTGCCGGCTCCGTAATACGTAGACATCGTGAAGAATACTGCGCACACCCGCCCCACCAATGGGCGGTAAGTCCTCCGGATGCGCAAACCAGCGGTAAACGCGCACCAATTGCCAACCCCAGCTCACTGCGAGCACCGAGGCCATCAACAACAACGATAACATCGAGTCCTTAGAATAGAGCCAGCAGGCACCGCCCACTGCGAGCGACAGAAGCAATCGACGAGACTCGAGCAGAAAAAAGTTACGTCCGATCACACCGCCGCCAGATCGCGAGGTGAGAAACGATAGCCCGTTCCGCGCACGGTCTGAATCAAGTCTGCATAGATGGGGTTAACTGCCTGTAACGCTTTTCTCAAGCGACGAATGTGGACGTCAACGGTCCGCTCCTCCACATACACATTGGCACCCCACACCCTGTCCAGCACCTGAGATCGTGAGAAGGCCCGCTCCGGATGAGACATGAAGAATTCCAACAGCTTAAACTCCGTTGGCCCCATTTCGAGCGCCTTGCTCGCCAAGGTGACCCGCCGGCTGTCGATCTCCAAAATCAACTCACCGACTCGAAGCTCACTGCCCGCACCATCATTCACTGACCGACGCAATATCGCCTTCATACGTGCGATCAGTTCCTTGGGGGCGAATGGCTTGGTGATGTAATCATCGGCTCCGACGTCGAGACCCTGAATGACATTATCCTCGTGGGTTTTTGCCGTCAGCATAATGACGGGAAGCGCCTGAGTCGCCTCCTCCTTCTTCAACCGCCGAAGTAGCTCTATGCCGCTGCCACCGGGCAGCATCCAGTCGAGCAAAACAATATCGGGGGCGTCATCCGTAATCAGCTGATAAGCCTCGTGAATATCCGTCGCCTCTCTGCACTCGAAGTCAGCGAGTTCGAGCGCCAGCCGGAGCATCTCACGAATACTCGACTCATCATCTACCACCAGCACTTTTTTTGCGGCCATGTCTCCTCCGTGTCAGACTCGCGCTCCCACCCGGCTTATTAAATTCGAGCTATGTGACATTCCCGTGACAGCTCGACAGTGCAAAACCGGCCGCCGTCACCACCAGTCAAACCAGCCTCGTGGCTCAAGCTCCTCAGCGCACTCCTGCAATTGCGCGTTATAGCGCTGGGCCTGCCGGTCCACCTTGCGCGCCACATCGATCAGCCAGTCCTTGTCTCGATAGCTCTGCTTCCTGTAACCCCCATGTCCCTCATGATAGGCGAGGTAGAGACGAAAACTATCCTGCTTACCAAGACCCAGCTCCTTATGAGAGACATTGTTGTACCAGCCGATGAAATCAATGGCATCACCGAAATCGTCGCGATCTGCCCCATAATTCCCGGTGCTGCGCTGGTACCACTCCCAGGTACTGTCTTTCGCCTGCGAATAGCCGTAAGCGTCAGAGGGCCTAGGACCGGGAATCACCCCCCACAATTTTTTTCGCGGCGGCTTTGCCGTCGCCACGAACCGCGACTCCTGATACATAAACGCCATCGAGACAGAAACGGGAACCCCCCAGCGCGCTCGGGATTCTTTGGCATCTTGATACCAGCCGGATTTCTCCCGAAAAATGTCACAGACATTATCCACTTGCTCTGGAGGCGAGGTCGCACATCCCATCGTGACCGTCACTACAAGGCCGATTAAGCCATACCGAATTCGGTTTCCAGTTGTCATTCGAACTCCTCCAGCATCGCAAGCCATTCGGCCTCATCGATAATCGACACGCCCAACGCCTCTGCCTTTTTCCGCTTACTACCCGCCCCGGGGCCCGCCAGCACCGTACTTGTTTTGCTCGAAACACTGCTGGCTGTTTTGGCGCCCAGAGCCCGGAGGCGCTGCTCCGCGTCATCGCGCCCCGTGGTTTCGAGCTTTCCTGTGACAACCCATACCGTGCCGGCCAGCGGGCCATCACCGTCCGCAACTGGCACATCCGGCCAGTTCACGCCGGCGGCCATAAGATCCGACAGCACCTGACGGTTACGCTCATCGCAGGCAAACGCGCGGATATGGCGTGCCACGATGGGACCGACATCGTCCACCCCCTCAAGCACGTCGGCGGGGGCAGCCAACAGATCTTCAAGTGTTAAAAAATGCTGTGCTAGCGCCCTGGCAGTGGCTTCGCCCACTTCCCTGATGCCCAGCGCATAGATAAACCGTGGCAGAGTAGTCGCCTGCGAGCTGCCCAGCGAACTCAGCAGGTTCTCACTGGATCGCTCACCCATTCTCTCCAAGGACGACAACTGCTCCTTACCCAGTCGGAAAATATCGGCGACCGTCGTGACCAGCCCATCGTCGACCAACTGGTCGATTAATTTGTCCCCCAGCCCTTCGATGTCCAGCGCTTTTCGCGAAGCAAAGTGGCGAATCACCGCCTTGAGCTGTGCGGCACACGCCATGCCGCCCACGCAACGCACTACTGCTTCGCCTTCCTCGCGAAAAACGTCCGAGCCGCAATCGGGACACTGCTTGGGAAACTGAATGACCTGTCGCTCCGCTACCGGCGCCGCCCTATCCGCCTCAACCACAGAAACGATCTGCGGAATAACGTCCCCTGCGCGGCGCACAATAATCGTGTCACCGATCTGCACGCCCAGACGTTCAATTTCGTCCGCGTTATGAAGCGTGGCATTACTGACGGTGACCCCCGCCACAAAAACAGGCTCCAATCGCGCCACAGGCGTAATCGCCCCGGTTCGCCCCACCTGAAAATCGACACCTAGCAAGCGCGTACTCACCTCTTGCGCGGGAAATTTACGAGCGATAGCCCACCGGGGCGCCCGCGACACAAAGCCGAGTTTTTCCTGCTCCGCGATCCCATTGACCTTGAACACAATGCCATCGATGTCAAAGGGCAGTGCGTCCCTCCTCGCACCGATGGCCTCGTAGTACGATTCGCAGGCGTCAATACCTGTCACGGTTTCCATGTACTCGGAAATCGGCAGCCCCCACTCACCTAGACGCCGCAATGTGGCGTCGTGAAAGGGCGGCAATTCCCCTTCCACCACCCCCACTGAATAGGCAGTGAACGCCAAGGGCCTCCTCGCCGTAATGCGGGAATCCAGTTGCCGGAGGCTCCCTGCCGCGGCGTTTCGCGGATTCACGAACACCTTTTCACCTGCCGCCATGGCGCGGGCATTCATTCTCTCGAATGCTCCGCGCGGAATGACAACCTCCCCCCTCACCTCGAGGTAGGAGGGAATCGCATCGCCCTCTAACGTCAGCGGCACATTTTTAATAGTGCGCACGTTGGCAGTGACGTTTTCGCCCGACATGCCATCGCCACGAGTAGCGGCCAGCGTCATGTGTCCCTGCTCATAAACAATGCTCACGGCGACTCCGTCGAGCTTGGGTTCACAGCAATACGATACCTCCGTCAGGCCCAGTCGGTCTGTCGCTCGGCGGTGGAAGTCCTTCAATTCCTCAGCCGAAAACGCGTTATCGAGTGACAGCATCGGTAGGCGGTGCTGAACGGAATCGAAGCTGCTTAGCGGCGCAGAGCCTACACGTTGTGTAGGCGAATCGGGCGTCTGCAAATCGGGGTGCTCGGTCTCCAGAGCCTCCAGACGTCGCATCGATGCATCGTAATCCGCATCGGGAACGATCGGAGCGTCGCGTTCAAAGTACGCGACTGACCAACGCGAGAGTTGATCTCTTAAGGCAGCGATTTCCTCTGCTGGTGAGGTCGTCACGGGTCAGTTCCGGCGAACAAGTAAGCGCCGTTCGAGCTCCCGAATTTGCTGACGCATGTGCTCAAGACTTTGTCTGGTAATGACGCTGCGGGTCTCATCCTGAATGTCGGCGTCTAGCGCCTTCGCGACCACCTTGGTCGTTTCATACATGTAGTCGAACGCCTTCAACATGTCGGCCGGTCCGGGTAGCGTGACGAAAAACATCAAACCCCTCGTCTGCAAAGGCTCCATATTGTCGATATCAAAAACACCCGGCTTCATCATGTTTGCCACACTAAACTCAATGGCGCCGCGGCCTGACGCCCTCTCGTGACGATGGAAAAAATCCATATCGCCAAAACGGAGATCGCAGGCCAGCAAGGTCTCTAGAATGTCCATGCCGGAGAAACCCTCCTCTAAGCGAGCCACCACATAGAGGATAAAAACGTGGGTGTTTGCACCTCTGGGAAGTCGGCCGTGTTCCGGTCCGTCCACGTCGGCCTCTTGCTCCGGTTCCAGCGTATCCAACCAATCCACTGTACCGGCGTCATTGCCTGTGACCTCAGACGGGGCGAGCGCAGCATCAGACGCCGGCTTAACTGTTCTGCGTCGCGTCGCGGGGTCGGCGGGGCGCTCATCTTCCTCAGCCGAACCCGAACCGAGCTCTGCCGTCTCGGCAGAACTCATCGCGTCCGACACCGGAGTCTGCGCCTCAACAGCCACGTCAATCGGATCAGGCATCGCCGCGGGAGAGCGCTCTTCTGTCGCGTTGGAATCATCGTCTGATGCAGACGCGATGTCGGGGTCCACTAAAGCGGACATCGCCTCAGGGACCTGAGGCGGCTCATCGATCTGCAGATCATCCCGCTGAACGATACGCGCACCACCGTTGGGTAGCTCGGTCAGCAGATTGAAGGCGTCATCATCATTTGAGAGAGGATCGGACTTGTCGATCCGGGCGTTCAGCTTGAGTTCGGCCCGTCGCTCTCGCCAATATCGCCGCACCGCATCGATCAATACCGCTGCGATCATCATCCCACCTATGAGGATCATCCAGTCTCGTATCGACAGTTGTTCCATTCGGAAATCCCTAGCTGGCGGCCAGCTGAGCGGCCTCTTCCACGTCCACCGTCACCAAGCGCGATACTCCCGGCTCTTGCATGGTGACCCCCATGAGCTGATCTGCGGCTTCCATCGTGATCTTGTTGTGAGTAATGAAGACAAACTGCACCTTTTCAGCCATCTCCCGAACCATTCGGGCGTAGCGACCCACATTGGCGTCATCCAGTGGCGCATCGACCTCATCCAGCATACAAAATGGTGCAGGATTGAGTTGAAATATCGAGAACACGAGCGCGATCGCCGTCATCGCTTTCTCGCCGCCCGACAGCAAGTGAATCGTGGAGTTCTTCTTGCCTGGCGGTCGCGCGAAGATCGCCACCCCGGTGTCCAGCAGATCATCGCCTGTCATTTCAAGGCACGCAGTGCCGCCACCAAAGACCCTTGGGAAGAGTTCAGCGAACCCGGTGTTGATCTGATCGAACGTATCCTTGAATCGCTGCCGAGTCTCCTTGTCGATTTTTCGGATAGCGGATCTCAGCGTCTCCAATGCGGCCTCAAGGTCGCTATTTTGCGCATCGAGATACTGTTTTCGCTCAGACGCTTTGGCGTACTCGTCGATTGCGGCCAGATTGATCGGCCCAAGCCGATTAATGCGGGCGGCGGCACGATCCACTTTGGCTTGCCACTCTGCCTCGCTGGCCTCCTCGGGGAGCGCTGCCGCAATCTCCTGAGGCACGGCATCCCGCTTACCGATCTCTTCGGACAGGGTCTCCAGTCGCACCGCCGTCTCCGCTTCCTGCAAACGGAAACGCTCGATGACCGACTGTATCTCCTGCGCTGCTTGCTCCTGATTCATTCGTAACGTATCCAGGTCACGCAACTTACCTTCGACATCACTCGCTCGGGCCCGCTGGCTATTCAGCTCAGCCTCTGCGACAACACGTTGCTCCAGCAATTCGGCCAACCGCGCCTTATTCTCTGCATCCGGATCATTGCCAGTGGGCAATGGGCCTGTGAGCTCTGTCTCGCGAGATTCCAGGTCACGCAGTTGGGTCTCCATTCGGCTGATGCTCTGTTTCAGAGTGGCGATCTGAGCCTGGAGGTTCTGGCTCTGAAGCTCACCTCGCATCAGAGCAGCTGACGCCTCACGCGACGCGTCGCGCTTCTGAGTCAGAGCGTCTGTCAACGATACGCGCTCAGTCTGCAGCCGCTCACGCTCAAGTCGATCGACCTCCATCTGATCCAGTGAGGCCGAGAGTAACTTTCGCGCCTCACCGAGATGGGCTTGCTCCAACTCGTATTGCTTCTCGGTATCCTCTATCTCCGCCTGAAGCCGATTGCGGCGCTGCAATTGTTGCTCCACCTTTGTCGCTGTGGCGCGCTGCTCCGCAATCCACTCGGCACGCTCATTCACCGCGACTTGCTGCGCCTGCTGTGCCTGCGAAGCCTGCTTTTCAAGCTCGACCCGAGCCTGGATCAACTCACTGATCGTCTTTTCCACCTCAGCGGCCTCGGCTCGGGCTTTGTCCAGCTGCTCCTTCAGACTATCTAACTGCGCCTGCCGCGCGATCATTCCTGCGGCAGCGTCTGCGCCCGATCGACGGCGATGCCATCCGGGCCCAAGCCAATGTCCGTCGGGGGTCACGACAGACTGACCGGCAGCTAAATCCCGACACAGCCGCTGAGCTTCATCAAGGTCCTCAGCCACCAAAACCGCCTGCAGCCAGCTCATCACGCGAGCGGGACCTTTCACATGCGACGCCAGTGTCCCCAGAACGTCAACAGGCGACGCAATACTGTTGTCCACAACAAAGGCGCCCGATGGCAGGGCCTCGACGCCGGATAATCCGCGCACATCAACCTCAGACAGCAGCTGCGCCGACAACGCCTCGCCCAGCACCTGCTCTATCGCTGTCTCCCACCCCGCGTCCACCTCTAGCGAGGCATACACAGTACCGTCCGAGTGCAGTGACTCCGTTTCAATCCAGTCGCTCAATGAAGCGCGCTCACGATCATCGGAAGCCGCCTCCTGCAGCGCGGTGAGGGAGGCCATATGCCCCCGAGCTTCCTGGATCGCAGACCGGATATCATCCTGCTGTCGCCGAGCCTGCTCAATCGCCGCATGGGAGCCGGCAAGCTCCTCTTTAAGCTCAACCAATCCGGTCTCCCGTTCCGCCATGGCCCGGTCGGCTTGCTCGATTTTCTTCGCCAAGGGTGAGGTCGTCACGTCAGTCGGCGCTGAAGATAGAGACTCCCACTCCGACTGCTGCTGCTGCAAACGCTCCTGTAACTTGGTAAGAACCTGCTCAAGATAAGCAATGCGGCTCTGCTGGACTTCCGCAGTTTGACTGGGCTCGCGAGCACGCTCATTAAAACCGTCCCAATTCTGAGACCATGCTTGCACCGCACTGTCTGCCGCAGTGAGGCTCTCGGATGCTAGCCGTGATGATGCGGAGAGCTCAGTCAGCGCCGGCTCGGCCCGCTCCAGCTCTTCCTGCCAGCCGCTGAGTCGTTGCCGGTCCGTCTCGAGATCCTGTCGCGTCTGCTCGAGGCTGGACCGTGTCTGTTCCAGATCTCGCTCCAGCTCCCCCCTGCGCTCCTGAGCAAAGCGCAACGCCTGCTCAACACGGGTGACCTCGCCGCCGATGCCGTAATACTGTTCCTGAGCGGTATTCAGCGCGTCTGCCGCCGCACTCTGCTCTACTCGCGAGGACTCAATCTCGCTCATCGTGTGCGTGACTTCCGCTTTGGCGGCCTCTCGCTTGACATCGAGCGCGCCGATTTCTCCGGCGACCTCACCCCGCGAGGCGCTGAGCTGTCGCCATTGAATCGCAAACAGCTCGCTTTGAACCGTTCGCTCCTCTGCTTTTAGCTCCGCGTACTTCTCTGCTGCCCTCGCCTGCCGGTCCAAGTGCGACAGATTGCGCTGCAATTCATCGCGCAAATCGGTGAGGCGCTCAAGGTTCTC
>CALKEI010000111.1 GCA_938085095.1 uncultured Luminiphilus sp.
AGACTGTTTATATCTCGATATCTATGCTCCGCCCCGCGCAGCAGACAGCGCCTCTGCGCCCGTCATGCTGTGGATTCATGGGGGTAGTAATTTGACGGGTCATAAAGGGACTTATGATTTTTCTCGATTCGCCGCCCGACAACAGGTGGTGGTGGTGGTGATCAATTACCGGTTGGGTCCTTTAGGTTGGTTTGTCCACCCAGCCTTGAATGGCCACGACTTAACGGCGCCCACGCTCGCTAACTTTGGCACGCTGGATATGGTTGAAGCCCTGCGTTGGACTCAGCGGAACATCGCTCAGTTTGGAGGAGATCCCGATAATGTGACGATTTTTGGTGAGAGTGCGGGGGGCAGAAATGTATTTAGCCTACTGGCCTCGCCGCTGACTGAAGGTTTGTTCCATGGGGCCATTGTCCAGTCCGGGCACGTCAGGAGCCTGACGCCCGCCGAGGCACACAATGCGGGGCGGCAGTTCCCGATGGTGGATCGCGGGAGCTGGGAGGTTGTGGAAGCGCTGGGCCTTGATAACAAAAATGTGGACGCGGACGGATTGCGCGCCGTGGCGATCGCTGATCTGCTCACGGCGTACTTCGACTTAGACGAGGATCACATCCAGCCTGCGGTGATTAGTGATGGCGTGGTGATCCCCCAAGGCGGTCTGCTGGCGGCGCTAGCGGATCCCCGGCATGCCAAAAATGTGCCTGTGATGTCAGGAACGACTCGCGATGAAGTGACCCTGTGGCTGGGTCTGAGTCGCTATTTTGTCGAGGTGAGTTATCCGTTGAGTCGGGCGCTTCCCGCTAAAATTCGCATCAAAGATCCGGAGCTTTATCGCTTCTGGGTGGACATGCGTTCCCGTGGCTGGAAGTTGGGCGCAGTGGATATTCCCTTTGCCGCGATGCAGAGCGCGGGCTACACCGATCTGTATTCGTATCGCTACGATTGGGATGAGCAGGCGGACAATTATTTTGTGCCGTTTTCTGAGATTCTGGGCGCGGCTCACGCGAGCGAAATCGCTTTTATCATGGGGGCACCCATGTACGGTGTGATCGGCGACTACATGTATCCCGACACCGACTCAGCGCGGGAGATGACCGAGGTCATGATGACGGCATGGGGTGCATTCGCCCGGGAGGGTTCGCCACGATTACCCGATGGAATGCCTTGGCCACGTTACGACTCCGATGCGCCCTCATTTATGCGGCTCGATGTGGGTGACCAGCTGGGCATCAGCGAAGACGTCCCGTCACGGGATGAGCTACTGGACCGAGTTGCGGTGAATCAGGCGTTGTCAGAGCTTGAGCGATGTCTGCTGGTGTGGGAGTTGGTGACCGCCGTGGGTGTGCCCAATTATGAATCTTATCGTCTGTGGCAGGATGGCCGTTGCGCCACTGTTGATGCTCCTAGTGAAAAGCGCCGTATTCAGCAGGCGCTGGAAGCAGAATATGGCAGCGTTTACTTCTCGGGCTGAGAGTGAGCGGGCCGTAATGACACGCGGCCGATGAACCGGGTGATTGCCGTTGCCGGTGGATCTGGAAGCGGCAAGTCTACGCTCGCCACGGCACTTCTCGCTGCCTGCGGTCCTGAGAGATTGGCCGTCCTGCCCATTGACGCGTACTACCATGACTTGTCTCATCTCGAGGCGCGCGCGCGCGAAGAGGTCAATTTTGATCACCCCGACGCGCTCGATCTACAGTTGTTCTCCGATCACGTGGAGGCGCTGCGCGCGGGACAGTCTGTTGAGTGTCCGACCTATGATTTCACGACGCACTGCCGCCAGACTCCCACCCTGACGGTAGCGCCTCGCAAAACGATTCTCGTGGAGGGGATTTTAGTCGCTGCGCACAGCCATTTGCGGGCACTGTATGACGAGCTCGTTTTCGTGGATACACGCGTGGAGGTGCGATGGGCGCGGCGTTTGGAGCGCGATCAGCGCGACCGCGGCAGAGACAGGGCATCGATCGAAGTGTTCTGGGCGCGCGCCGAAAACACGTTTGCACAGTGGGGCGCAAAGGCGCTAGCCGCTGCTGACTTCATCATCAAAGGCGATCAATCACCCGAGCAGATGGTTGCTGAATTACTGGCTTGCACTGATCTGCGCTGACACACCGATCGAAGAGGTATTGAGAAGCCCGGTGCGGTGGAGTTTTCCAGATTGCGCAGAGGGGCAGGGGGCTATCGTTCTCGCTGTTTGGCTACCCATTCGAAGTGTCGAGCCAGCTTCGCATCCTCTAGTAGCGCTTCCAGCGAGTTGAGTTTGCTAGCGAGGGTCATTTCGTCGTGTTCCCGATGAATCCCCCGGTGGCAGAGTCGACACACTCGTACCCCCCGCTGCAGATCGGTTTTGCTGAAGTGCCGTTTAAAGTGGGCGCGGCGGTGAACCTTCTTCGGTATTAAGTGATGGAAGGTCAGGGGCACCAAGCGCTGGCAGCATGCGCAGGGCGGCTGAACGCGCTGAGTCAGCTGTTTGCGCCGGGGAGCACCGATTCGATCGCGGTACGCATTTCCTCGCTATCAGGCTTCACGCCGCTTGAAAAATGATCCAATACAGCACCGTCAGGAGTCACCAGGTATTTGTTGAAATTCCATCGAGGATATCCCGCCGCCTCGCCGAGACCGCGAAAAATGGGGTTCGCGTCATCGCCTCGCACGGCAGAGGTGGCAATAACCGGAAAGCTCACGTCGTACTTGTCAAAGCAGACCTCCGCCGCATCGCCCTCGTCATTGTCTTCCTGAAAAAAGTCATCACTAGAGAAGCCGAGCACGACAAGACCGTCGTCCTGATAGGTCTGATGAATCTGCTCGAGACCTTCAAATTGAGAGGTGTAGCCGCAGTAGCTTGCGGTATTGACGATCAACAGCGCCTTGCCTTCGTAGGCCTCACAAAACTGGATGCTCTCGGTAGAGGCGAGCTGCCGCATAGAATGATTCAAAAAATCCGGACAAGAGGCGGACACGGCAGGCGAAAGCGCCGCCATAAGCAGGAGAGGAGTCAGTGTAAAGCGCTTCATGAGGCGTAATCCTTGGAATATGTGCTGTATACGCGATGCAGCGGCTCACAGATGAATGGACTTCTGCACTCAGGAGCGATTCAGATGTGGGCCCTGACAGGCGAGACGCTGTGCAGGCATCGGTGGCAGTGATCTATCTCACGACTGAGTCGATAAAAGCGGAGAGCGTCTTCTTCGTCCACTCTGGATGACAGGGGTGCGCTGCCACATGAGACCCCCATTCTTCCTTGCCTTCCAGACAGGCGTCGTCGATATCGATCGCTGGTACCCGTTGCAGCTGAACATTCGGGTTGTCCCGAGCCAGCTCGGCAGCGAAGGGGGATCTCGTCGCCGGGTCATCCCAATCCTGAATCAGTAATATGGGCAGATTCAGTGTTTTAGCCAGTGAAAGTGGGCTTTGCCGGCCGTTCGGCAAATCATACTGATGGATCGTGGCGTGCGCAGCGATAACAAATAGCGGGGCGGGGATGCCGGTTGTGATCTGTCCAACCTCCATGAGGCTGTCGAGAATATCGAGCTGTGGATCGAGCAAAATCGCGGCGTCGACCTCGAGGTGATTTACCAGTGCGTGGATAACCGTACTCCCGCCCATCGATGCGCCCAGTGCAATGCGCGGCAGGTCGCTCGGATGATGCTGGTCGAGCCAGCGAGCGGCCGCCTCCACATCGGGCCATTCCGCTGAACCCATCCGCAATATGCCGTCGGTGATGGGGGAGTTGCCATGGTTGCGGATATCCATGGTGACGATTGACACGTTCAGTTCATGCAGCGTGCGGTAGAAATCGAGCGAGCCGATGTATTGCGAAATACGATTGGATCCTGCGCCGTGCACGAAGATGAGCTCGGCGACTGCTTGCTTGGCAGGTATCCACCATCCTTCCAGCATCAGGTTATGGCTGGGAATGTGGATGTCGTCGAAAATAAGATCGCGGCTACCGGGATTTTGGTCCACCCGGTAAGGGGTGGTCGACACCATGTGCGGTGGCAGCCAAAGAGCAGAGAGTGCTGCCCATACAATGAAGCCACTGGCGACAACGACCAGCCCCGCCCTCATTGGGACTCTCTTCGTCACTCTCACCTAGGCAGACAGTAAGCGGCGCAACCAGCTATCCCGGTGGCGTTCTTGCTCACGGAGTAACAATAGATTCTGAATTTCACGCTCAATCGCTCGGGCGAACGTGCGTCGTAGTGCGCTTAATTTATTCGTTGAGAGCGTGACACCTTTATATTGTGCGAGATCGATAGGCTTGCCAATGGCAAAATATGTGGTCTTGGGCTTGGGTAGCAGTCCGCCCAGCAGGCCTGCAGGAAGGGGCGGCATTAAATCTGGGCGCATATCTTGAGGTAAAACGCCCGCCTTCATGAGAAAGCGGACGGGTGCAGACTGAAAAAGCGCCTGTGATGAGATCGCATGATCATAATATTCGTCGGGGCCCACGGAGGCGATCGGCACGACGGTATAGCCAGCCGCTGCGGCAAGCCTGACAAACCCATAGCGTTGCTTCCACTGCAGCTGGTAGCGCGCTGCTGCCGGTTTGACCGACTCATACGCGCCACCCGGATACAGCAGTAAGTCGTCTCCCCGAGCCATTAAGCGCTCAACGATCGGTGCCTGACCGGATACACCGCCCATTGCATGCGCGATCGCCGAGTAATAAGGATTGGCAAACAGGGTCTTGTCGCCAAGGGCCTTGATATAGCGTCCATGATCGTAATACAGATAGAGATGAAACAGGGCAGCGTCAATTGCCATAAAAGCATGATTGCCGATAAAGAGCGCCGGCTTGTCAGGCAGATTTTCTAGTCCGACGAAGCTAGGCTTGAACCAGGCACGTGTTAACGCTGCCGCTGCAGCCACCTGCGGGGCGGTTGGCATACCGAACCGCGAGACGAACTCGACGTAGGCGTCGGGATCTGTTTCGGGGCAGGGTGCGCGGTCAGCCATGGTTTACACTCTTCATCATTGACCGAGCTTAGCAAAAGTTCGGCTATATTTTAGCGGCACTATTGCGAGCCGAATCTGTGTCCTATTGTCGTGAGTCACATGTCACAACCCATCTATAAACACTGGGCGTTGCTCGGCTATCTGATTCTCGTTTGGGGGTTTGCCTTCGCGTTGATTGCAGTGGCGCTGGAGTCATTTCATCCGGTGTTCATCGTTTGGTGCCGTTTGTGGATGGGTGCGGTAGTGGTGTGGGGTGTTTGGCGTTGGCGTGGCCGGGCTTGGAGCATGGGTCGGGAGTGGTGGCCGAGGCTGACCTTGCTCAGTTTCACCGGCAACATTATCCCGTTCTCTTTGATCGCTTGGGCTGAACAATCTGTGCCGTCTGCCGAGGTCGGTATTCTCATGGCGCTGATGCCGATTGCGACCTTGCTACTGGCACATTGGTTGCTCGAGCACGAGCCCCTGACATGGCGACGCTCTGTAGGCGTGGTCATGGGATTTGTTGGGGTCGGGCTGTTAGTGGGGGATGGCCTGCTGTCCCGTGGTGCGAGCGGCCAGTGGCCGGGGCAGCTGGCCACCTTGTTGGCGACGGTGAGCTATGCGTTCAATGGCGTTTATGCGAAACGGATCCCGTCGGGGCACCCGGTCGACCTGGCCTTGGGCACGCTAGTGGTTGGGAGTCTGCTGCTGGCCGGTCCAGCCGTATGGCTACAGCTGAGCGGCCCGGGGTTGGCGGTGACGGCGTCGGCGGTGGGAGTGCTGGCTATTCTGGGCGTCATGGCCACCGGCGTGGCGACCTGGTGCTATTTTGTTGTGGTGACCGAACGGGGACCGGGATTTCTCTCGACCATCAACTATCTGATTCCGGCTGTTGCCTTCGCTGCCGGCACGGTGCTGCTCGCCGAACCCTGGGGCTGGGAGCATTTGCTCGCGCTGCTTTTCATCTTGGTCGGTGTTCGATTGATTCAGGTACGCAGAGCCGCGTGATTACCCTAGTTCAAAACGTTTGCGGAGAAAGCGTGCGACGCCGTCCTCGTCGTGGTGACCAATGACTTCGTCAGCGGCCTCTAGAATCATGGAATCGGCATTAGCAGGGGCGTAGCATTCGCTCGCGCACTCGAACATGCTGAGGTCATTGTCGCCATCGCCAAAGGCGATGACATGCTCAATCTGTAGCTCTGCTCTGAGGTGATTGATTGCGTTGCCCTTGCTGCCCGAGCTGTGGTGAATATCTACCCAATGTAGTGCCGGCTCCGTCGCGGCATGTCCCATTTCGCGTTCGTGTATGGCGACGCCCGAATAAGCGACGAGGTGATGCTCGTCGGCGATACTGTCGCTGACCCGCTGCACCGCTTGAGCGCTTCCCAGCGAAAAGACGTTGATCACGCTGATCTCATCGGGCATCGCTGAGAGAGGAGCCAGAGGCAGATGCCGTTCGGCTTCGAAGAGATCCGCCAGTTTGTGTTCACTACGACTTTTCAGTGGACCATGATAGAGCGCATGTTGTTGGCCCGGCTGGAGAGAAAAGACGAACGGCGTCAAGTCGTTGAGGGTGAAGGCTGCCATGACATGCCACACTTCTTCTCGCGTTAGAAGGTGATGATGGCTATAGCGTTCCTCGTCGGGTGACCAAATGATGGCGCCGTTCTTCAGAATCATCGGTAGCGTGAAGTAATGATCCTTTAGCGGTGCGGCGGCAGCTTGCAGCGTGCGCCCCGTCGCGACGGTGTAAGGGATATTTCTGGCTCGCATCATTGCAAGCGTCTCGGCCGTATAGGACGAAACTTGCGAGCCCTTGTTAAGGAGCGTGCCGTCGAGGTCGAATACCACCAGTGTCACGTGCTGGCTCCGAATGCGTTTGCTGCCGCCACCACTCGCCGGCCGGCCGTCAATGCTCTGTCAGCACTAAGTCGGCAGCCAGTGAGTCCCGGATGGCAGGGGGTACGGTGTACCGGTCCACCGGATACCCTGGGTGATCAATACCCGCAAACAGCGACGCACCGTCTTTGAGGGCGTTGATCTGCTCGGGGGTGACCTCAAAGCGGAGGAAGTGAACCGAGGCGGTTTTATCAGCGGTGGTCCTGTCGAGGTCCTCATCTGCAATGGGCACAATGCGGTCCATGTCGCCGACCTGAAGCCAGACCTGATCCTCAATACCGATCATTTCACCCAGCCGCACCGCACGCTGAACGGGGTCGGGGATCTCGATCATAAAAGTTGCCTTCCAGTTATGGCCGTCGGGGATCAGAGGATTGTAGGCACTCAGCTCTTCTTCAATGCCTGCTGATTCAAAGACCCGCTCGATTCGTAGCATTTCCTGAATCTGATAACGCACGGTGGTGGCATCCTCAAAATAGAGGCGGGCGTAATCCCCCAGCGCGAGTTGTCGGGTCTTTTTGTGGGCCATTACCTCGGCGCGGAAATCGGCGCGCTTGCTGGCATATTCCTCAAGGCTCCACAAGTCATCACGTGTCAGATGTGTCATGTTCGCTTCCTCGGATTTGGTTAAATCAGTTCGATATTCTAGGGCATTAGAGCCCGTAGGCTTCACGGAGCAGCGTCATGGGGTGCTCCGCTTTGGAAACTTTTTCTGAAAGATGCGCAATGTGCTCGCCGGCCATAGGACAATCGCTGATAAACCGGTCCGGCGCCTGTTCGTCCACTTTGCGTACCGTCGGCTTGGCAATTTTAACTGACTTGTCCCGAGTCTCCTTTTTGACCGCATAGGTTCCATCGTGTCCAGAGCATCGCTCGTAAGCGGTGACGTCACTCTCACCGACCAGGTTTAGCACGTCTCGAGTTTTCAGTCCGATATTCTGAACCCGTTGGTGACAGGCGACCTGATAGGCGATGCTGCCAAGGGCCGAGGTGAAATCAGTATTGAACGCGTCACCTTTATGGCGTGCCCAGAGGTATTCGAAGGGGTCGTAAAAGGCCTTCTGTACCTTGATGACATCGGGGTCGTCCGGGTACATCAGCGGCAGCTCTTGCTTGTACATCAGCACGCAGGAGGGGATGGGTGCGGTCAGGTCATAGCCATCGTCAACAAGCTTCGCGAGTACTGGAATATTGGCCTGCTTTAGGGCGTCGACACTGTCGAGATCACCGAGCTCGAGCTTTGGCATGCCGCAACATTGCTCCTTCGGAACAATGTCGATATGAATGCCGTTGTGCTGAAACACTTTTACAAAATCTTCCCCAACCTCGGGACTGTTGTAGTTGCCGTAACACGTGGCGTACAGCGCAACCTTGCCAGTCGTGTCGCCCACGGGCATGGGGTCGAGGGACTTCAGTAGTGGCTTGACGCGCTTGCGCAGGGTCTTGCTGTGCAATTTTGGCAGCGGTGCCTCGTGATGAATATCCAGCCCGGCCGACAGTGCCTTTCGGAACACGCCTGTCTTGTTGAGGGCATTGACCGTGACGTCCACCAGGGGTATCGAAGTAGCAGACAGCAAGCGGTCAGTGCTGGTGAGCGTGCGGTCTCTGAGTGAGGCGCCCTCGTCTTTGAAGCGCTGTGCCTTGGCACGCAGCATCAAGTGCGGGAAATCCACATTGAATTCGTGCGGCGGCACGTAGGGACATTTTGTTAAGTAGCACAGGTCGCAGAGGTAGCACTGCTCCGCCACCTTAGGATAGTCCGCGGTGTCCACGCCGTCGACTTCCAGCGTGTCTGACTCGTCAATTAGGTCGAAAAGGGTTGGAAAGGCATCACACAGACTGACGCAACGCCGACAGCCGTGACAGACATCAAATACGCGCTCGAGCTCTTGGTTGAGAGCGGATTTATCCCAGAAATGATCACTCTTCCAATCCAGCGGGTGGCGAGTGGGTGCGTCTATGCTGCCTTCTCTCATGGCGTTGTGATCTCTTCGTAGCCCGTATTGTTGAAAGTCGCGCCCTCACGGATCCTGCCGAGGTCTCACGGCGTTGGGGTGTGGGCGTAAAAAACAAGGGGAGCCCTTTAGCTCCCCTT
>CALKEI010000112.1 GCA_938085095.1 uncultured Luminiphilus sp.
GATAACTACTTTTGCCGCAGCGATCGTCCGGACTGTTACAACATGGGTAGCGGCCGCGAGGACCCTACTTGGCTGAGCGGCATTCCACTCTGGACGCTGGTCGAGCAGCAGGGGGGGCGCGCGTCGACTTTTTTTTGGCCCGAGTCAGACGCGCGCTTTGCCAATATCCTCCCCACGGACTATCGCGCTTTCGACGGCAGAATATCCCACAGGGCGCGGGTAGATCAGGCGATCGAGTGGCTGGAACTCCCCGACGGGGAGCGCCCCGATCTGGTCACACTGTATTTTGAATCTGTGGATTCTGCGGGCCACCGGTATGGGCCTACGGCCCCGGAGACCTTGTCAGCGATCGCCGAGATCGACCAACAAATAGGCTCGCTCTGGCGGGCCATTGAGTCCATCAATGCGCGTAATAACGCCAGTATCAGTCTGATGCTGGTGTCTGACCACGGGATGGCCGAAGTGGATCCCGATGTCTTTATTGATACCAATACATTGCCGCGACCTAAAGGATTCAAGCGGGTGAATGGCAGCACGCGGGTCACGTATTATCAGCGCGACCCGTCGGCAAATAGTGAAGCGCTGGCAGAGGCGCTAGAGGCTGACAGTCGCGGGCGTTACTGGCTGGTGTCCGAAGAGGTGCTCTCCAGCCGGCACTTCAAGGACCATCCTGCAGTGGGTGATCTCATTATTGAGACCGCGCCCCCCAGAGTCTTTCGCTGGCGGGGAGGGAAGGACGCCGATCTTTTCGGTATGCATGGTTATCCCGCCACGTCTGAAGATATGGCCGCTTTTCTGGTGGCGGTTGGTCCCGGCTTTGAAAGCGCGAAGATCATACCGGAGGCCCATCAGCTGGACGTGTACCCCGTTGCCGCGGCACTGCTTGGTCTGACGCCGCCCGATAACATTGTCAGCGATGGGGGCAACCTGAGAGCCGCGCTGCGCGATAAAAATCGCTCGAATCTTGCCGATGAGTGAGTGATCAGGCGCTGTGACGGGCCGGCCACCGGAGAGCGGGAATAATCCGCCCTCGCGCCGCGGACGCGGCAGGCCGCGATATAATCTGCATAACCGGTAATGAGTGACGTGTATGTCGCGCGACGATCTCAACGATATCCCTTCTTTCGCCGCCAATCGCGATGAAGCGGTCAGCTCGGCGCCTCGTGGCGCCATTCCTGCGCGAGCGGGGCGCACTGAGGCGGTGATGGGCTTGACCGCACGGCTGGTGCTAACGATTGCATTGGCGGCAGCGGGTATCGCCTGCGGCTGGGCATGGCAATTGCAAACATTGCTCGATACGTCGCAGGCCGAGCAGAAGGCGACGCAGGCCAGAGTGGCTGACCTGGAGGCGCTGCTGTCGGACACTGACGAGACGGTTAACAAATCGGCGGCGGCAATGGGCGCACAGCTCCGGTTACTCGATACTGAGGTGCGTAAGTTGTGGGATGCCCGCAAGATCAGCAACAGCAAATTTACGAAACTTGAAAAAAATAGTGTCACACAAGAAAAGCAGATCACCGGACTCAATACCAAGGCGAGTGCACAGGGCCAACAGTTGGAGTCCATGCAAGCCGACCTGGCGGCGCTCACTCAGGTGGCGGGAGATCTGGAGCGCCTTGCTGCAAGTGCCCAGCGTGCACAGACCGACGTGGAGCGGCTTGCTGACGGGCTGAATAAATCAAACCTTGAGCGGGCAGCCTTGCGCAAGCAGGTTGAGAGCAATGCCGAGTGGATCGAATCCATCAACGCTTTTCGGCGACAGGTCAACGTGAGTATTGCCGAGCTCGAGGCCGATGTGGCGGCGATGAACGCGCCGGGTATGCAATAGTAAGAGACGTGGAGGGCAGAGAGTCGCGATGACGGTGATCAAACAACAGGATCTTATTGACAGTGTCGCCGACGCACTGCAGTTCATCTCCTATTATCACCCTCTCGATTTTGTGCAGGCTGTTCACCGCGCCTGGGAGATGGAGCTAAATCCCGCCGCCAAAGATGCGATGGCGCAGATTCTGATTAATTCGAGAATGTGCGCGATGGGGCATCGGCCCATTTGCCAAGATACCGGCATCGTTACCGTATTCGTTGAGATCGGTATGTCGGTGCAGTGGGACGCCCAGTGCTCGTTGGATGACATGATCAACGAGGGAGTGCGTCGCGCCTACACTCACCCAGATAATAAACTTCGAGCGTCAATCCTCGAGGATCCGGCGGGGCGGCGTCACAACACCGGAGATAACACGCCAGCTGTTGTTCATACGCGACTGGTGCCCGGCGACACTGTGAGCGTGCAGATTGCGGCCAAGGGCGGCGGCTCTGAGAATAAATCAAAGCTGGCGATGCTGAATCCTTCCGACAGCATTGTCGACTGGGTGGCCAATACCCTGCCCACTATGGGAGCAGGGTGGTGTCCCCCCGGGATACTGGGGATTGGCATAGGCGGAACCGCCGAAAAGGCGATGGTGCTCGCGAAGGAGTCACTCATGGCGCCGGTCGATATCCACGAGCTTCGCGCGCGCGGCCCCCAGAGTCGAATCGAGGAACTCCGTCTCGAGATCATGGATGCAGCCAACCGCACTGGCATCGGCGCTCAGGGGCTGGGTGGGCTGACCACCGTGCTCGACGTGAAGATCATGGACTACCCCACGCATGCGGCGTCGCTGCCGGTCGCCATGATCCCCAACTGTGCGGCAACGCGTCACGCCCACTTCACCCTGACGGGTGAGGGTCCCGCCCTACAAACACCTCCGGATGTCGATCAGTGGCCGGACATCAGCTGGGACCCGGGTGAGTCGGTGCGAAGAGTTAATCTCGACACCGTGACCCGGGATGAGATCCACACGTGGAAGCCGGGCGAGACACTACTGCTGTCGGGAACCATGCTGACCGGGCGCGATGCGGCCCACAAACGGATGACGCACATGCTCGAAAAGGGTGAGCCGCTGCCGGTGGATCTAGCGGGTAAGTTCATTTACTACGTTGGGCCTGTGGACCCCGTGCGAGATGAGGCAGTGGGCCCCGCAGGTCCCACAACCGCGACCCGCATGGATAAGTTTACTGACTACATTCTCGAAGAAACCGGGCTTGCCGGCATGATCGGCAAGGCAGAGCGCGGGCCCGTCGCTGTGGAGGCAATCAAAAAACATGGAGCGGTCTATCTGATGGCAGTGGGCGGTGCAGCCTATTTGGTGTCGCAGGCCGTCACGAAAGCCGAAGTGGTGGCCTTTGACGATCTCGGTATGGAAGCCATCTACGCTTTCACCGTTAAAGATATGCCGGTGAGTGTCGCGGTGGACAGCCAAGGGGAGTCGGTCCACATCACCGGGCCCCGCATCTGGAAGGCGCAGATCGAAGAGCAGGCGCTTGAGCTCATCTGAGTCGTTTTACTGGCACGATTATGAAACGTCCGGCGCGGATGCCACCCAGGATCGGCCCTGGCAGTTCGCGGGTGTGCGAACGAATGCGGCGCTCGAGATTATTGGTGAGCCGCTGACGCTGTATGCAAGACCGACTCCGGATCGGTTACCCCACCCGGCCGCGATCCGCGTGACGGGCATTACCCCGCAAGTTGCACAAGAACGAGGTGTTCCTGAGGCTGAATTCATTGCGCGGATTCATGCCGAACTCGCCGCCCCTAATACCTGTGGTATTGGCTACAACTCGATCCGTTTCGACGACGAGATCACACGCTTTACCCTTTGGCGGTGTTTGCGCGATCCCTACGCGCGGGAGTGGCAAAACGGCAACAGTCGTTGGGATCTCCTCGATGTCACCCGCGCGTATCGAGCACTCCGGCCACGCGGTATCGAGTGGCCACTGCGTGAGGACGGGTTCAGCAGTTTTCGGCTTGAGGAACTCACCGCCGCCAACGGTATCGAACATGGCGCGGCCCACGATGCGATGGCGGATGTCATCGCTACTATCGAGATGGCTAAATTGTTGAAGCGCAGTGACGGTGAGCTGTTTGCTACGCTCTATCAGCAACGCTCCAAGCGTGCGGTCAGCGCGCTGCTGGATCTGGAGCAGTTGACGCCGCTGGTGCACGTGTCGGGGATGTTTGGTGCGGCACGGCAGAATCTCGCGTTGATTGCGCCGGTAGCCTGGCACCCCCAAAACAATAGCGAGGTGATCTGCGTGGACCTCGGTAAGTCCCCCGATTTTCTTGAGCAGGAGCCGGAGGCGATCCGCGCGCACCTATTTACCGCGCAAGCCGAGCTGCCAGAGGGTATAGAGCGTCCGCCGATTAAAACGATTCGTCTCAATCGTGCTCCCGTTTTGCTGCCCGCCCAGTGGGTCGCCGGTGAGGTGGCAGAGGCGCTGAGCCTCGACGGAGATCTGCATCGTCGGCATCTCGCGCTGTTGCGGGAGTGTCGCGCCGCTGACCCGGCGGAGTTTGTGACGCGTTTCCAGAGTTTGTGGCAAGAGCGGACATTTCCACCCCGCTCGGATCCCGACCATATGCTTTACGAGGGCTTTGTCAGTGCAGCTGACCGCAGTCTCTGTGAGCAGGCAGTGTCTGAAGACCCGGCGTCATTGGCGTCACAGACCTTTCCCTTCGCCGATCAACGTCTGCCCGAATTGTTGTTTCGCTACCGAGCACGTAATTTCCCCGATTCCCTGACCGAACCGGAGATCGCGCAGTGGCTGGAGCACTGCCAGTGCCAGCGGCGCGAAGGATCGTTCCCACTGGCGCAATTTAAGGTGGAGCTCGCAAAAGAGCGCGCGAGGCCGGAGCTTACCGAGCTAACCGCTAATGCCCTCGATCAGCTGGAGCGCTGGGTAGAGACGCTGTCGGTGGAGGGATGATCGGGGCTACAATAGACGTCAGCAAGTGGTAATGCAGTGGAGTGCGTATCGTGCAATTTGCCGGTAGCCATATCCTGAGTGTCAGCCAGTTCGAGCGGGCTGATGTGGAGCAGTTGTTCACCGTCGCCGATACCATGCGCCCCTATGCGCACCGGGAGCGAATGACTCGTGTGCTCGACGGCGCCATTCTCGGGTCCATGTTTTTTGAGCCCTCTACACGAACCCGAATCAGCTTTGGTAGCGCCTTCAATTTGCTTGGCGGTGAGGTCCGCGAGACCACGGGCTTCGAGCACTCGGCGATTGCCAAGGGTGAATCACTCTATGACACCGCCCGGGTGCTGAGCGGTTACTCCGACATTATCGTCATGCGTCACCCCGAGGATGGCTCGGTGTCTGAGTTTGCGGCGGCGAGCCGGGTGCCGGTGATCAATGGCGGTGATGGCGCAAATGAGCATCCCAGTCAGGCGTTGCTCGATCTCTACACGATTCGATCAGAGCTGGTAGGCAGGGAGCGGGGTCTGGATGGGCTGCGTATTGCGATGGTGGGTGACCTCCGATTTGGCCGCACGGTGCACTCCTTGTCCAAGCTGCTATCCCTATTCAAGGGCCTGAGGGTCAGTCTGGTTTCCCCGGAGGCGCTCAGCATGCCGGCAGGGGTCGTGGACGCTTTGCGCGAGGCAGGCCACGAAGTGCTCGAGACAGATGCACTGGAGACGGGTATCGCCGATGTCGATATTGTCTACAGTACCCGTATTCAGGAGGAGCGCTTTGCCAGTCGCGAGGAAGCAGACCTCTACAGAGGCCGCTTTAGGCTTACCCAGAGCGTTTACACCGCAAACTGCGAGCCGAATACGGTCATCATGCATCCTTTGCCCAGAGATTCCCGAGAGGGCGCCAGAGAGCTGGATATTGACCTCAATGACAATCCGAACCTCGCGATTTTTCGACAAAGTGATAACGGCGTGGTCGTGCGCATGGCGTTGTTCGCGTTGATTTTAGACGTTGCGGATCAGGTAGATCAGCATTCGGCCCCCGTGAACTGGTATACGGAGCGGCGGTTTTGAAGGCGTTTGGGCCGCGCCGCGGCGCCGGGCTCAGTGGCAGGGCCATGATGAAGGTTGAACTCAGCCCACGCCGGTTCTCTTAAGTGACGCTTGTGCAAGCTCCTGAAGATTCGAAGCTCGCTCAATCGAGCGCGGTTGTCGGGTCGGCGACGCTGCTATCGAGGGTATTGGGTCTGCTTCGCGATGTCGTGTTGGCCAATCTCATTGGTGCCAACGGTAACGCCGATGCCTTTTTTGTGGCGTTCAAGATTCCCAATTTTTTACGACGATTGTTTGCCGAGGGTGCTTTTGCTCAGGCCTTTGTACCGGTGCTTGCTGACACTCGTGAAAAAGGGGGGCAGGCGGCTGTTCGGGAGCTCGTCGATCGTGTCGCGGGGGTGCTGGGCGGCGTGCTGCTCTTGGTAACACTGATAACCGTGATGGCCTCACCGATTGTGGCAACGATTTTTGCCCCCGGTTTCCTGCGTGATCCAGCCAAGTTGGCGCTCACTGGCGACTTGATCAAGCTCACCTTTCCCTATCTGCTCCTGATTTCACTGACCGGATTTGCCGGGGCGATTCTCAATAGCTACCAGCGGTTTGCGGTGCCGGCGCTGACACCGGTGTTGTTGAATCTCTGTTTGATCGGTGCGGCGCTGTGGTGCGCCCCCAACTTTGAAGAGCCGGTGGTGGCGCTGGCGCTCGGAGTACTGGTGGCGGGATTCGCACAGCTACTTTTTCAGGTGCCGGCCTTGGCAGGTGTGGGTTTGGTTCCCCGCCCGCGATGGGCGCCCCGGCATGAGGGCGTGCGGCGGATTATGCTGCTCATGGTGCCAGCCCTGTTTGGTGTTTCAGTGAGCCAGATCAATTTACTGCTGGATACGGTGCTGGCCTCGCTTCTCCCGACGGGCAGTGTGTCGTGGCTCTATTACTCCGATCGGTTGACTGAATTGCCGCTTGGCGTATTTGCCATCGCAATTGCCACTGTGATCTTACCGACTCTGTCGGGTCAGCGAGCCCGAGCCGATGATCCGGCTTTTGCGAGCACGCTGGCCTGGGCGATACGGTGTGTCTTGCTGATTGCTGTACCCGCTACCGTAGCCTTGGCCATACTGGCCGAGCCGGTGTTGGCAACACTCTTTCAGTACGGGGCCTTTAGCGAGGTAGACCGGGCCATGGCGGCGGCAAGCCTGCGTGCCTATACCCTTGGTTTGGGGGCGTTCATGTTAGTGAAAGTGTTGGCTCCGGGTTTCTACGCTCGCGAGGATATGCGCACGCCGGTTCGGATCGGCATTATTGCGATGGTGGCCAACATGCTGCTGAACGCAGCGTTCGTATTTCCATTGATGTGGTGGCTAAATCTCGGTCACGTGGGTCTGGCGCTCGCGACCAGCGTATCGGCCTGGCTAAACGCTATGCTGCTCTACCGCGGTTTGCGGCGTGAAGCAGTGTTGCCGGCAGATGGCCTGCCTCTGAAATGGTTGCTGCAGATCATGTTGGCCACAGCCGCCATGATCGTGACACTCGGATGGATGCTACCCGAGAACGCTGTCTGGGCAGACTGGTTGTGGTGGCAGCGTGCGTCCCAGCTAGGCCTGTTGTGCGTGAGCGGTCTGGGCGTCTTTTTACTGGCGCTGTGGCTTCTGGGAGTCCGACTCGCAGATCTGCGGCGCTAGCCACGGGTAAGCTGCTGCATCGATTGATGCCAAACGTCGGCTGATCTTTGCCGGGTCTCGGCGGTATACTGCGCCTTTGATTAGAAGGGAAGACGAGCGGGGATGGAGCTCATCCGCGGCCGGCACAATTTGCGTTCTCGTCATCGCGGCTGTGCGGTGACGATCGGTGCCTTTGACGGCATTCATCTCGGACACCAGGCGGTGCTGGCGCATCTCAATGCGGAGGCGGCGTCGCTGGGTGTGCCGACCACGGTCGTGACGTTTGAGCCGCTGCCTCGAGAGTACCTCAGCCCATTAGAAGCGCCGCCGCGAATCACGACGTTGCGCGATAAGTGGCCGTTGCTAGAAGCCTGCGCAGTGGACCGCGTCTTATGCCTGCCTTTCAACGAAGCACTCCGACAATTAAGCGCGCGAGAATTTGTCGAGCAGGTCTTCGTCGAGGGCTTGGGCGTGCGATACCTTGCCTTTGGCGATGATTTCCGATTCGGCAATCGACGCGAGGGAGATCTGGATTATGTCCGCGCGCTGGCGGGCGAATTTGGCTATGCTGTCGCCCCCACACCCACTCTGGAAGTGGATCGTGAGCGGGTAAGCAGTACACGGATCCGCGCGGCACTCGCCGAATCAGACTTTGAGGCTGCCTCAGGGCTATTGGGGAGGCCTTTCGAGATGGCGGGGCGGGTGCAGCATGGGCAGAAGCTCGGTCGGCAGTTGGATGCGCCCACCGCCAATATTGCATTGCATCGGATCCGGTCGCCCCTGCAGGGGGTCTATGCCGTCAGCGTATCGGGAGGGGGTCTGCAAAAGGCTCCCGGTGTGGCCAACGTAGGGGTTAAGCCCACCATTGGGGAAAGCCTTGAGGCAACCCTTGAGGTGCATGTTTTGGAAGGCTCACCGGATTTGTACGGTGAGAGACTGACTGTGCAGTTTTGGCACAAGCTGCGCGATGAACAGAAGTTTCCGTCACTGGATGCCTTGAAAGCGGGCATCGCGGCGGATAAGGCCAATGCGAGAGCATGGCTGGCGAACCACGGATAATGTATGAGTGATTATAAAGCCACGCTGAATTTGCCCCAAACGGACTTCCCGATGAAGGCCAACTTGGCGCAGCGTGAGCCCGAGCGACTCAAGGTCTGGGCAGAGATGAATCTGTACGCCCGAATGCGCGAGGCGGGCGACGGCAAGCCGCGTTTTATCCTTCACGATGGTCCTCCCTACGCCAATGGTCAGCTACACGTTGGCCACGCGATTAACAAGATCCTCAAGGACATCATTATCAAATCCAAAACGCTGTCCGGATTTGACGCGCCGTATGTACCCGGCTGGGACTGCCATGGGCTCCCGATTGAGCTGAACGTTGAAAAGAAAGTGGGTAAACCGGGCCACAAGGTCACCGCCGCCGAGTTTCGGCAGCACTGCCGCGATTATGCGACCAAGCAGGTCGACGCACAAAAGGCAGATTTTATGCGCATGGGCGTGTTCGGCGACTGGGATCACCCCTACCTGACGATGGATTTCGGGTTCGAGGCGAGCATCGTTCGCACGCTGGCTAAAATTATTGATCGAGGGCATCTCCTCCGGGGTTTCAAGCCGGTGCACTGGTGTCTCGACTGCGGTTCGGCGCTGGCTGAGGCAGAGGTGGAGTATCACGACAAGCAGTCTTCTGCGGTCGATGTCGCGTTCCCCTTTGTTGATCTCGCTGCAGCATCAAAAGCACTCGGCTGCGATGACAGCGGTCCGATTGATCTGGCGATCTGGACCACGACGCCATGGACGCTGCCCGCCAATCGAGGTGTGGCGCTTGCCGGCGCGCTCGATTACGTGCTGCTGGCGCTGCCTGACCGTCGAGTACTGGTGGCGGAGGCGCTGGCCGAGGCCTGCGGACAGCGCTTTGGTGCCGACGCCGTTGAGGTCGTGGGTCGCGCCCAGGGCGCAGACCTTGAAGGCTTGATGCTGCAACCGCCTTTTAGCGAGGCGCCCGTGCCTATCGTCCTCGGGGACCATGTGACGACCGAGGCTGGCACGGGTTGTGTTCATACGGCACCGGCCCACGGTCTTGAAGATTTTGATATGGGTCGTCGCTACGGTTTAGAGGTCTATAACCCGGTGGGCGGAAATGGCGTGTATCACCCCGATACGCCTGTCTTTGCCGGGCAACATATTTTTAAGGCCAACGATGACATTGTCGCGGCACTGGCGGAGCGCAACGTGCTGTTGTGTCACGAGCCGTTCCAGCACAGCTATCCCCATTGCTGGCGTCATAAAACCCCCATTATTTTCCGCGCGACCCCTCAGTGGTTTATCAGTATGACGGGGAACGGATTGCTCGCTGCAGCGAAGACTGCGGTGGAGAAGGTGCAGTGGATCCCCGACTGGGGTCGGGCCCGCATAGACGCCATGCTCGAGGAGCGACCCGATTGGTGTATTTCGAGGCAGCGAACCTGGGGGGTACCGATAGCGCTCTTCGTGCACAAAACCACGGGCGACCTACACCCTGATACCCAGTCACTGATGGAGAAAGTGGCGGTAAGAATGGAAAGTCAGGGTATTGAGGCTTGGTTCGAACTTGATCCGGTCGAGTTGCTGGGCGCTGATGCTGAGCACTACGAAAAAGTCGTGGATACGCTGGATGTCTGGTTCGATTCGGGTGTCACCCACGAGTGCGTGTTGCGTGAGCGCGAGGGCCTCGACTGGCCCGCCGATTTGTATCTTGAGGGCTCCGACCAACACCGGGGTTGGTTCCAATCTTCACTGCTCACCGGCATTGGCACACACAATGAGGCCCCTTATCGCGGTGTGCTGACCCATGGATTTACGGTCGACGGCGACGGGCGCAAGATGTCGAAATCTCTGGGCAATATTATTCCGGCGGGCAAAGCCATGCAGGATCTTGGGGCCGACGTCTTACGGTTGTACGTCTCGGCCGCTGATTACCGCAATGAGATCTCTGCCTCGGACGAGATTTTTAAGCGCACTGCTGACGCCTATCGACGTATCCGCAACACGGCGCGTTTTTTACTCTCCAATCTGGCAGGCTTTGATCCGGTCACTGACTGCCTGCCCGTTGAGCAATGTCTACCACTGGACCGCTGGATCCTCGGTCAGGCTCATGCCCTGCAAGCAGACCTGCAAACTGCCTATGGCGAGTATCAGTTCCATCACGTCTACCATCGGATTCATAATTTCTGTAGCGGGGAGTTGGGCGGGTTCTATCTCGATATTATTAAGGACCGGCAATACACGACGGGCGTTGACTCCTCCGCGCGCCGGTCGGCGCAAACCGGGTTGTTTCATCTCGCCGAAGCACTGTGCCGCTGGATTGCGCCCATCCTCAGCTTCACCGCTGAGGAGATCTGGGAGAACTTGCCCGGACCACGTGCGGCCTCGGTTTTCCTGACTCAATGGTATGAAACGTTGCCTGCCCCTGAAACAGACGGTGCACTCGACGATGCGTTCTGGTCCGAGATGATGACCGTGCGTCAGCAGGTGAATAAAGCGCTGGAATTGGCCCGTGAGCAGGGGGTGCTGCGGGGATCGCTGGACGCAGCGGTGACGCTGTATGCAGAAGTTGAATTGGCGACACGCCTTCGTCACCTCGGAGAAGAGCTTCGGTTTGTGCTGATAACGTCCGAAGCCCATGTCGACGATTGGGCTCAGGCGCCAGACGATGCGGTGCTAGCGGAGGGTATCGCGCTGCGCATTGTGGCGCGACCTGCCAGCAGTGAAAAATGTGAGCGGTGTTGGCATCGCCGATCCGATGTCGGGCAACACGCTGCGCACCCCACTTTGTGCGGGCGCTGCATCACCAATATCGAGGGC
>CALKEI010000113.1 GCA_938085095.1 uncultured Luminiphilus sp.
ACGATGATGTTGCCAACGACCAGCGGCAGATTATTTACCGTCAGCGGGATGAATTGCTCTCCGACGATGAGATTGGCGAGACGATTACCGCCATCCGGGAAGACGTTGTCAATGACGCCATTGATGGTTTTATTGCTCCGATGAGCGTTGAAGAGCAATGGGATGTTCCGGGGCTCGAAAAACAACTTGAGGCGGAGTTTGGGCTCACCCTGCCTCTGACACAGTGGCTGGACGAGGATGACACGCTGCACGAAGAAACTTTGCGCACGCGGATTGTGGGAGAGGTGCAGTCCGCCTATGACGAGAAGGCTGCAGGCATCGGTCCCGGCATGCGGCAGCTTGAAAAACAGATCATGCTGCAGGTGCTGGATACCCTGTGGAAGGAGCACCTTCAGGTGATGGACCAGCTGCGGCAGGGCATTCATCTCAGGGCCTATGCCAACAAAAACCCCAAGCAGGAATACAAACGGGAATCTTTCGCTCTATTTGAGAGTCTGTTGCAGCGCCTGAAGTATGAGGTGGTCCGATTTTTGAGCAATGTGCAGGTGCAGCGGTCTGATGAGGCTGCAATGATAGAGCAGCAGCGGCGAGAGGCCGCAGCGAAACAGAAAATGGCCTTTGAGCATGCGGAAGCGGGATCGGCGGTAGCCGAGCCAGCGGATAAGCCGGCGGCGCCGCAGCCGATGACCCGCACTCAGCCCAAGGTCGGGCGAAATGATCCCTGTCCCTGTGGTAGCGGCAAGAAGTACAAGCAGTGCCATGGGGCGCTCAGTTGAACGACGAAGGATGGCCATGGAGCGAGCAAGCACCGAGGGTGCTTCAGTGAGCGAGGGAGTGGCTGGCGTACGTCTTGGCGTGGCACAGGCAGGAATCAAGCAGCAGGGTCTCGACGATCTAGTGGTGATCGCGCTGGCGCCAGGCACCCGGACCGCAGCGCTGTTCACCCAAAACGACTTTCGTGCGGCCCCGGTGATTGTGGCGGGGAAGCATCTCGCGCTATGTGAGGCTCGGCCTGCATATCTCCTGATCAATACAGGTAACGCCAACGCCGGAACAGGCGAGGCAGGTATGGCGGCGGCATTGAGTTGTTGCGAGAGACTGGCGGAGCTCACGGAGACATCCGCCGAGAGGGTCCTACCGTTTTCTACTGGAGTGATTGGTGAAGCACTACCGTCGGGCTTAATTGCGGCGGCGCTGCCTACTGCCATAGATGATTTGCGACAGGATAATTGGCAGCGCGCCTCAGGAGCGATCCTGACGACCGATACCAAGCCCAAACTTCGCAGTATGGAGGTGGACCTCGCGGGTCAACCCTGTCGGATCACCGGCATCGCTAAAGGGGCTGGCATGGTGTGCCCCAATATGGCCACTATGCTGTCCTTCCTGGCCACAGATGCTGCGATCGATGGGGATCTGATGGATGAGCTACTGCGAGCCGCTGTGGACGCTAGCTTGAATCGCATCACCGTAGACGGTGATACGTCGACCAATGACGCTGTCACGCTATCGGCAACAGGGCAAAGTGGCGTCGAGATCGAGGCGGGCTCCGTGCAGGCCGATCAATTTTCTGAAGCGCTGACCACTGTGATGATTCAACTCGCTCAAGATATCGTGCGCGATGGTGAGGGCGCGACTAAATTCGTCGAAATTCGTGTCACAGGTGGAGAATCGATTGAGGCCTGTGACCGGGTGGGGCGTACTATCGCCCACTCACCGCTGGTCAAAACCGCTCTGTTTGCCTCAGATCCCAACTGGGGTCGGATTCTGGCGGCAATTGGTCGTGCCGGACTGAGTAATCTTGACACCGATGCCGTATCCATTCATATCAATGGGGTATTGATTGCAGAGCAGGGTGCGCGCGCGGCTTCCTATACGGAGGCTCAAGGTCAGGCGGCCATGGCAGCCGGAGACCTGATAATTGACATCGCGTTGAATCGAGGTGATGCGGAAGGCATCATCTGGACCACAGACCTGTCTTACGATTACGTCAAGATTAACGCTGAATATCGAACCTGAGATGGCGGTAATTAGAGTGGCCGTGGGCATTTTGAGGGATGATGAGGGGCGGGTGCTGGTGACCCGACGGGCAGCCAGCGCGCACCAAGGGGGCCTATGGGAATTCCCTGGAGGTAAGGTCGAATCGGGGGAGAGCGTGATCGAGGCACTGTCCCGGGAGCTCAGAGAAGAGCTGGGAGTTGAAGTCAACCACTGTGAACCCTTCATGATGGTCGACCATGATTATGGCGATAAGCAGGTGCGGCTGGAAGTGTGTCGGGTATTAGCATGGCGGGGAGCGCCAAGGGGCCTTGAGGGCCAGCCACTGGCTTGGCAACAACCGAAGCAGTTGCAAGACTGGGCCTTTCCCGCCGCCAACATTCCTATATTGGCAGGATTACTTGCTGACTAGTGGTTCATCGCGCGCGCGAGCAGGGTCTCATGAAGAATCGACGCGCGGGCGTGCAATGCATCAAGCGTGCCGTGATTATCGATGACGATGTCGGCGCGGTCGATGCGGGTGCGTCTGTCCAGTTGCGCAGACATAATCTGCTCCACCAGATTGCGATCGTTCTGATCCCTCACCATAGTGCGCTCGATCTGCACAGACTCGGGCACATCAACAACCACCCGGACCTCCACCATCTCCGATTGACCACTTTCGAGTAATAAGGGTGAGCTCAGCACTACGTAGGGCGAGTCGGCGCTATTCATTTGTCGCGCTATTTCCTCACGGATTCTGGGGTGTGTAATGGTTTCGAGAGTCTTGCGCTTCGCTTCATCGCCGAAAACGAGTTTGCGGAGCGCAGCGCGGTCGAGCTGACCATCTGCCTGCAGATATCCACTGCCAAAGTGCTCAGCAATTTCGGCTAGAGCGGGCTGACCTGGCTCCACGACGACGCGCGCGGCGAGATCGGCATCGACAATCACGATGCCTCGTGCGGCGAGCCAGTCTGTCAGCGCGGTTTTCCCACTGCCGATGCCTCCGGTGATGCCGACTCGCAACATACTAGGGGGTCACCAGCTGCAGGTATTCAGTCATTAGGATGTCGCCCAAAAATAGCGTGAGCAGTCCCGCGCCGGCAAGGTACGGACCGAAGGGCATTGGTGTGTCGCGCCCCTGACGCCGTGCCATCAGGATCACAAGGCCGAGCACTGCGCCGACAAAAGACGACAAGAGAATCATCAGCGGGACGGCTTGCCACCCAAACCAGGCACCCAAGGCGCCAAGTAGCTTGAAGTCGCCATAGCCCATGCCCTCTTTGCCCGTAATGAGTTTGAACAGCCAGTAAACGCTCCACAAGGAACCGTAACCGAGCATGGCACCCATCACCGCGGAGGGCAGCGGCGTCCAGACGGCAAACAGATTCACCCCCAGCCCAAGCCACAAAAGGGGCAGCGTCATGCTGTCGGGGAGAAGCTGGGTATCGATATCGATGCCTGCCAATGCAATCAATATCCAAATGAGGATGAGTGCAGTCAGGGCTTCTGGACCAAAGCCGAACTGCCATGCGGCCAGACCCGACAGCACCCCTGTTGCGAGCTCAACGAGTGGGTAGCGGAGCGAGATGCTCATGCCGCAGCTCGCACATTGGCCGCGCAGCACTAGCCAGCTCAATACGGGTATATTTTGCCAAGGTTTGATCGGCACGCCGCAGTCCGGACAGCAGGAGCCGGGATAGGAGAGGCTAAGCAGGGCGTCAGTAGGGGTGGGTTGATCCAGCAGATCACAGCACTCTTGGCGCCAGCTCCGTTCCATCATTTTCGGTAGCCGCAGGATGACGACGTTGAGAAAACTGCCCACCACCAGCCCCAGAGCGGTGCAGCTTAGGGTAAAGAAAAAAGGATCATCAAAGGCTGTCATGATTGCATCCTTTAATTCGTGGGTGACCGCATCAGACGACGGAACCCAGCATGAAAATCGGTAAGTACATGGCGATCATGAGCCCTCCAACCAATACACCCAGCACTGACATGATCATGGGTTCCATCAAGGCGCTCAAGCTGTCGACCGCATTGTCGACTGCCGCTTCATAGTGGTCTGCAACTTTACCCAGCATGTCATCAAGGGAGCCCGATTCCTCACCTATAGCGGCCATCTGTAGCAGCATTGACGGGAACAGACCGGTTGTACGGATGGAGATCGCGAGCGCCGTGCCCGTCGTTACGTCATCGCGGATGCGACGAATGGCTCGAGCATAAACCGCGTTGCCCGCAGCGCCAGCCGTCGACTCGAGGGCTTCAATCAGCGGCACGCCGGCTGCAAACGTCGTGGACAAAGTGCGTGAAAAGCGGGCCATTACCGCATCATGCACTACGCTGCCAATAATTGGGATCTTGAGCGTCACCGAATCTATCCAGTCGGCGAAACGCTTCGACCGCCGTTTGGCCCAAGAGAAAATATAGCCCGCTGCGAAGAAAAGCAGTAGCAAAATAAACCACCAGTCCTGCACCCAGTCTGAAATCCGCAATACGAACAGCGTGAATCCCGGTAGATCTGAGCCAAAACCCTTAAAGGTCTCAGCAAACTGCGGCACCACTTTTACCAGCAGTATGGCTGTGACGACGACAGCCACCACGATTACTGCAATCGGGTAGGTCAGGGCTTTTTTAATTTTCGCCTTTAGCGCTTCGGTTTTTTCCTTATACGTGGCAACGCGGTCCAACATGACTTCCAAGGTGCCAGAGTTTTCGCCAGAGGCGACCAGTGAACAAAAGAGTTCATCAAAGTGCTGGGGGTGTCGGCCAAGCGCGCCGGCGAGACCGGTACCTGATGACACATCGCCGCGAATCGTCATGATGAGTTCTCGCATCGTTTCGCTGTCAGAGCCTTCGGCAACAATATCGAAGGCCTGCACTAGCGGTACGCCGGCTTTTAACATGGTGGCCAGCTGCCGAGTAAAAATGGCGATATCGGCGGGCTTGATTTTTTTAGCGCCAAAGGTAATCAATGGCTTGCTTTTTTTCTTGACCGATTTGGCTGCGATGCCTTGTTTGCGCAATTGCGCGCGAGCCACTGCTGCCGAGGAGGCCAGCACCTCGCCTTTAGATTTGCGCCCGTTGCGGTCGTTACCGCTCCAAACGAATACCGTATTCTCTGCTGCCATTTCTTCCCTGACCTGACGTTAGATGACGGACGGATCAGTCAGTGGTAACGCGACTGACTTCCTCGAGACTGATCAGACCCTCGGCGCACTTCCTGAGTGCCGACTGTCTGAGGTCATTGAAACCCGCTTCCCGTGCGACCCGGTCCAACTCCAATGAGTTTGCGCCATCCATAATGGCCGAGGCAATGGGTTTGGTGATCTTAACAACTTCGTAGATACCCACCCGACCCTTATAGCCGTCTTTGCATTGAGCGCAGCCTACTGGGCGCTTAATCGCTGCTCGTGTCAGTTGTTCCTGAGTGAAGCCGATCTCCAGCAAGGCTTCCTCTGGCACTGTGGTTTCGTGTTCCGCACACTGGCTGCAGAGTCGCCGGGCTAGCCGTTGGGCAATAATCAACGTTACCGAGGCGGCGATGTTGAAAGCCGGCACACCCATATTGAGTAGCCGGGTAACGGTTTCGGCGGCGCTATTCGTGTGTACCGTAGACAGCACTAGGTGGCCCGTTTGGGCTGCTTTGATGCCAATT
>CALKEI010000114.1 GCA_938085095.1 uncultured Luminiphilus sp.
TGGGCAACTATCTCTTCAGTCGTTATCGCGGTGAGTGGATCCCCGACACCCCCGCCCGGCGCAGTCTGATACTGCAAAATCTTCGTAACTGGAATGTGTTCTCTAACTCGTCTCCCGTCGAAGGTATTACCAACGCAGTGAGAACCTTCTACGACCCCGGTAAGAAAATTTCGATCTATGTTTTTGGTGACGAATTTACCGGTAACTCTATTCAGGAAGTTGTGCAGACCGTCGACCGCCTCAATGCTGAAGCTGCGGGCGGTGAGCGCCGGGTGCGCATCCACGCAGTGGGCTTCCCCGTACAATTCATCAGACCCCCCGAGTTACAGGCGACGGGGATCCGGTTTGCTACACTGATGCGAGAACTGACCCTAAGGAATGGGGGTAGCTTCGTTGGCCTCAACGATTTTCGACCTTGAGCCGTCCGTTATAGGGCGTGGGCTCCTTCTGCTTTGCCTCACGCTGCTTATTGCAGGGTGCGGATCCAAGCAGGTGATTGTTGAGGGCAATTTCCCCGAGCCACTGCTTGACCCCCTGCCCCTCACCCTCGGCGTCATCTACCCCTCAGCCTTTGCCGAGCATGAGTTTTTCGATGAGGCCAAGGGCCGAGCTGAATCAGACTGGCTAGTGAAAACCGGAGAAGCACAGGTTGAATTCTGGGACACGCTTTTCGGTGGCATGTTTGCAAAAGTCGTGCATATCCGCGATTGGGAGACGGTTGAGCGCCATCGTGCAGAGATCGACGGTGTGCTGATCCCGGCGATAGGCGAATTGCAGTACACCGTCCCCACCCACACTAACGTCAAGATTTATGAGATCTGGATGCGCTATGAGTTCCGGCTAGTCGACATCTCAGCGATTCATCAGCAAGAGGATGGTGCGCTCACGTTCAACCCGGATGAGCGCCTGGCAACCTGGCCGATTACCGCCTACGGCAAGACACCAACCGCTTTCCTGCAAACTGACGAGGAGGCCGTAAATCTTGCAGCGGTCGTGGCACTGCGGGATGCCGGGGCGCATTTTGTGACCACCTTCGGCGCTCAACCAGACATTGCACTCTGGCTCAACGCAATCGCGTCGCGCGAGCTACCGGCGGAAACCTCATCGTCGATGCCGGAGACCGACGGTGCACCGCCAACCGATACGCCGGTTGCTACCGAGAGCGCCGCGGAAATGACCACCACGACCTCTCCCGACGAACAGCAGCCTGCCAACGCTCCATCGGCGAATTCCGCTTCGGCAGGGGAAGCATCATGAAGCGGCTCCGCATCGTAGATCTGGCACCCCGCTGGTGGGGACTGGTCGTGATCGCACTGCTACTGGGCGGATGCGTGAACGCCACCGTCGACGAAATGACCTACAACGAGCCGGTTGCGGGGATTGGAGAGTCCAGCGTGGTCATTCTCGGTAGGCGTCATGCTCCCGACTACGACACCGAGTTTGATTTTATCGAGTGTATTGGCGATCACATTCACCGCGGTGATCCGAGCATTGATGTCATCAACGAAATTGCTTTTATCAACCAATTTTATCCGTGGTTTGAGCCCCGGACCGCCCCGATGCAACCGCAGACCATTCACCGGCTCTTGCAGCTACCGCCTGTCGCCGAGCGCTTTGCCGAGATGCAGCTCGAGTACATGATCTGGATCGACGGTAACACCATTGATACCGAGAGTACTGGCTCCATGAGCTGTGGTATTGGTCCAGGCGTAGCGGGCTGCTTTGGCTTTGGCACCTGGGGCACCGAGTCGGAGTACGAGGCGACTATCTGGGACTTTACTGACAAAGTAGAAGTTGGTCGGGTCAGTGCCGTAGCAAGTGGTCAGAGCTACATGCCCGCGGTCGTGGTGCCCATCCCCATTATCGCTCCAGTGCAGGGCACGGCTTGCGACAGCCTTGGCGACCAGCTACTGGAATACCTTTCGGCCCATCACTGAGTCATGAACGCTCTTTGCTTGCGGCTACCCTCGATACTGACTCTGACAGCCCTCTTGTGGGCGGGCGGGGTCAGTGGCGCCTCCACGGTCACCATCGGGGGTCAATCCGTTGAGTTGCCTGATGACGTCGCGGAAGAACACCAAAAGCTTGTTGATAACATTGGCATCTACGATGACCCGGAACTGGACGCGTACGTGCGCGCAGTCGGCGAGCGACTGCTGCGCGATTCGGGCATCACCAGCCCGACCTTCAGCTTCACGCTGCTCGATTCGCCGGATATCAATGCATTTGCCATGCCGGGTGGCCTGATTTATGTCAATCGGGGGCTGCTGGCCTATCTTGATACCGAGGCAGAGCTTGCGGGAGTGCTCGCCCATGAGATCGGCCACATTACGGAGCGCCACCACTCGCGACGAAAAACCGCATCGATCACGTCCAAAGTCGCCGCCGTCTCTGCCTATATTCTGACCGGATCCGGAGACGTGTATGACGCGGCGAGCATGTATGGCGCGGAGATTATTTCGGGTTTCGGCCGCGACATGGAGCTTGAGGCAGACTCAGCCGGCGCAGAGTATCTGCATCAAACGGGTTACGACGTGGACTCCATGCTGTCGGTCATCGGCGTGCTCAAGGACCAGGAGCAGTATCGCCGGGTACAGGCCAAGGCCAGCGGGAAGCCCTCCGGGACCTATCACGGGCTGTACGCCAGCCATCCACGCAATGACCTGCGATTGCAAACCGTGATCCGGGCCGCCAACGAGCTCGACCTCGCCGAGATGCCCTTTAATCCCGAGATCCCGGGTGAGTATCGGCGGCAGACCGAGGGACTGGTGTATGGCGCCAGTGCCGCAGCGCAGGGCGAGCCCGACCGGTTCTATCACAACAAGCTGAACTTCACCTTCGCACACCCTCCTGGTTGGACGGTGCAGCAATCCAGCCGGGAAATCATCGCCACTTCAGATGACGGCAGCCAGACACTGACCATTGGTCTGGCAAGGATTGATCCGGATCAGGATACCGAAGCCAGTCTTATTAATGGTGCTCAGGGGGATGTCACCGACATTGAGGCTCTGGAGCAATATGGGCTGGTGGGCGCGACTGCCATTGCCTCCAGTAACACGCAGTCAGTGCGGCTGGCGGTGATTGATCATGGTTACCGATTTTTATTTGAAGGCGAGGCGCCGGACCTGGCGGCAGCCGATCCCGGCTTCCGAACGATCATCGACAGCTTCCGGCCCCTGACGGGCCGAGAAAAAGTCACGGGCACGAGCCACACACTCCACTACATACAGGCGCCTCGCGGAGCGACGTTTGCTTCCCTCGCCAGCAGCGTGAAACTCCCCGATGCCGAGAACCAGCTGAGACTGATCAATGGCTACTACCCCACTGGCGAGCCGCGCACGGGAGATTGGGTTAAAGTCATTCGCTAGTCGAACGCCTCGAGGGAAGATCATGTCGTTACGGCCACGATTCCGTTGGGTTGGCCTCGCCCTGACCACCGTGACCATTTTGGCCGTGCCAGTGCGCGCCGAGCTGGTGGTGTATACCGCGCAACTAATACGCACTATGGAACCGGCCCTACCGACCGCCACCGCGGTAGCGGTAGAAGAGGGGCACATTGTTGCAGTTGGAACGGAGACCAGCCTGACGCCTCTGATCGACGCCCGGAACGGCCGCATCGATCGGCAGTTTGAGCGCGACATCTTATTGCCCGGATTCATCGATCCGCACGTGCACCCTGCCCTGCCAGCGGTGCTGACGCAGTTTCCCTTTGTCGCGCCCGATGACTGGTCGTTACCGACCGGCGAGTTCCCGGGTGAAACCACTGCCGAGGGCTACCGGGCACGACTCTTCGAACTGGTGGCGCAGCATACCGACTCCAGCGTGCCCTTCATTGTCTGGGGTTATCACCCGCTGTGGCATGGAGAAATCTGGCGAGATGACCTCAATGACTGGTTTGGCGACCAGCCGGTGATGCTTTGGCATCGCTCCTTTCACGAGCTGATTGGCAATGATGCGGCCTGGGCGATGCTCGGTGTCACAGAGCCCGATGCGCAAATGGAAGAGGGTGCCAACTGGTCGCGCGGTCACTTTTATGAAAATGGCCTGAAAGCGGTTGTGCCCAAATTGGGCTTTGTATTCGCGCCGGAGCGCTTTGGCAGCGGGATGTTTAACTTTCTCGCCATGCTGCATCAGGCAGGGGTGACGACCGCACTCGATATGGGCACCGGCATCTACGGCAACCCGGCTGGAGAGATCGCGGGAGTGCGCGCCGCCGCCCATGCCTACCCCGTGCCCATGCGCCTGATACTGACGCCGATCATTGTCGACTTTCTGAGTCGGGGAAAAACACCCGAGGAGGCGCTTGCCGACATTCTCGAATGGCAGGCCGGTAACGACGAGCGCGTCATGGTGGGTAATCACTTCAAACTGATGATCGACGGCGCGATCTTTTCAGGGCTCGCGCAAATGGGGCCGCCGGGCTATCTCGATGGTCACGAGGGAGTATGGATGGTGCCGGAGCCTATATTGCGGGCCTACGGTGAACTTTTCTGGCGCGCTGGCTTCCAGTTGCATGCCCATGCCAACGGCGATGCCGCGGTCGATCGATTTCTGAGTTTGATCGAGGGCCTCCAACAGGATTTTCCGCGCCCGGATCATCGCGCCACCATCGAACACCTTGCCTACAGCACCGAGCAGCAGAGCGCGCAATTGGCAACACTGGGTGCTCAAGCCTCGGTGAATCCCTACTACCACTACATCCTGTCAGAGGCCTACTCAAGAGAGTGGCTGGGACCCGATCGCGCCGCCCAGATGACCCGCCTTGGATCGCTCGAGCGCAATGGGGTGCCGCTCGCACTGCACTCCGATGCGCCCATGGCGCCACTGTCTCCCTTGACGCTGGTGTGGGCCGCGAGCGAGCGCAAAACTATCAGTGGTGCCACAGGCCTTGAAACCGAGCGGCTCTCGCGAGCGTCGGCATTGCAGGCGGTGACCTCAGGCGCTGCCAAGGTGATCGGACGGGAAAACGAGATTGGCTCGATCCGCGCGGGCAAGCGCGCCGATTTTGTGGTGCTTGAAGCAGATCCGATGACAGTGAACGGCGATGCCCTCAGGCACATAAAGATTAAGGCGACGGTCTTTGCGGGGTCACCCTACCCCACTCCCTAGTCAACCGTATTGGGTATCTGCCACAAAAGGGTTGCTAATCCGCTCTTGCCCAAAGGTGGAATCGGGCCCATGCCCGGGAACAAACCGAATGTCATCGCCAATGGGAAACAGCTTTTCGCGAATGGAGTGAATCAACTGCTCGTGATTACCCCGGGGGAAATCGGTGCGACCGATAGAGCCGGCGAAGATCACATCACCTACCCACGCAAGCTGGGCCTCGCGGTGTAAAAAAACGACGTGGCCGGGGGTATGCCCCGGACAGTGGATGACCTCGAAGGTCTGCTGGCCCACGGTGACCGTATCGCCATCCTCAAGCCACCGATCGGGCGTGAAGGGCTCCGCCCGCGGGAAGCCCGCCATCTCACACCATTCCGGCAGTTTGTCGATCCAAAAACGGTCACCCTGTTCCGGCCCTTCCATGGGTACCGAGAGCTTCTGGCGCAGGATATCCGCTGCAGCGCAGTGGTCGAGATGGCCGTGTGTCAGCAGAACCTTCTCCACGGTGGCACCCATTTTGGTGATCGCCGCTTCAATCCGCTCGATATCACCACCCGGGTCCACAATCGCCGCAAGACCCGTCGCTTCACACTGTACGATTGAGCAGTTCTGCTGGTATGGCGTGACCGGCACCACCTGCACTCTCAGGCTCATGCTGCGGCTCCTGTCGTCTCGGGTTCGCCCGCCGCCGCATCGGCGTCTTGATCTGCGCTTGGATCCGCATAAATCTCGTGGTCTAACTGGCCTTCCTGATGCGCCACGATCGTGGCTACCGTCGCATCACCTGTGACATTCACCATGGTGCGCACCATATCGAGAAAACGATCCACGCCAATAATCAGCGCCACGCCCTCCACCGGCAGCCCCGCCTGCTGCAAAACCAGTGCCAAGGTAATTAAACCCACACCCGGTACTGCTGCGGTGCCGATCGACGCCAGCGTCGCGGTTAGCACCACCATTACTATCTGCCCGGAGGTGAGATCAATACCATAGACTTGAGCAATAAAAACGGTGGCCACCCCCTGCATGATGGCGGTGCCATCCATGTTGATCGTAGCGCCCAGCGGTACCGAAAACCCCGCCACACTTTTACTCACCCCGAGTCGCTTTTCCACCACCCGAAGGGTAATCGGCAGAGTGGCGCCAGAAGACGCCGTAGAGAAAGCGAACGCCCACACGCGGCGCATTTTCTGCAGCAAAATCCGCGGGCTCAAACCGGTGAGTGTCTTCAAAAGGCTGGTGTACACCACCAAACCATGGAAAAGCAGCACCCCTAGCAAAGTAAAGAAATACGCCGCCAGATCGACAATGGTCCCAAATCCCATGGTGGCGAAGAGCTTAGTCAACAGCGCAAAGACCCCGTAAGGCGCGAGCTCGATCAGGATCCCCACCATCTTCATGACGATCACTTCCATGTCGCGAAACCAGCTGGCAATCCGCTCTCCCGCTTCACCCGCGCGGGTCAGTGCGAACCCCACCAGTAACGCGAAGACAATGACCTGCAACATCTGGCCCTCAGCCATGGCCTTGAAAGGATTACTCGGGAAAATATTCACCAGCGTATCGGTCAGCGGCGGCGCCGCTTTGGCCTCAAACGCTGCCGATGTCATGGCCTCGACCCCCTTGCCGGGACCGATCAGGAGTGCTGCCGTTAAGCCAAGCGATACCGCCACGCAGGTGGTAAACAAGTACAAACCAACGGTTCTGCCCGCGATCGAGCCCATCCGGCTGCCTGCACCCAGCGAACTCATGCCACAAATCAGTGAGACCATGACCAGGGGCACGACCAGCAGCTTCAAGGAGGCGATAAAGACCCGCCCCACTACATCAAACAGACCGAGAATTAATCCACCCTCGATAAAAGCAAACAATCCTGATTCGGGGTCAACGACCCCCATAAGCCATTCAAGCAACGAGCCGAGGGCAATACCCGCCAGCATGGCGAGCAGAATACGGTTGGTCAAAGACATGCTATTCCTCGCAGGTTTCGGGATGCCAGCCGGTCACGGTGACATCCGCACAGGCATTGCAGGGCGAGGCGTAGTCGGCTACCTCTCCGTTGTCGCGCCGAGCGCACACGGGATCGTAGATCATCGTGCACACTTTGGGCCGTTCAGCCTCGCAGGCCTGCCAACCATCACCGCCCAACGCACCACCGGCGCGGTGTGGCGCCACCGCATTGCACCCCGTCATCTGTGATGACAGAACCAGCAACAGCAAAACAAAGGAAGGGTTCCGACGCATCGCACTATTGTAGGGAATCATCCGGCTAATGCACCCAAAAAGGTGGTTTTACGACAGCGCATCCCGCCGCGCCACCAACGCCTCAATACGCGCAGTCAGTGCCGATGAATCCGGTATCACCCTGAGCGGTTCGCAAGCTCGCGCCAGACGGACGGCTCCCTCCGGCGTTATCGGCGGCACCTGTGCCGCAATGCCTTCCATGTCAGCCAATTTCCCCCAACAGTTCAGCGCAATATCGCAGCCTGCCTCGAGCACTGCCCGGGCACGGCTTGGAATGTCGCCCGACAGCGCTTTCATATCGAGATCGTCGCTGATCAACAGGCCATCGAAACCGATACCCTCGCGAATCTGCTCCTTGATCACTCGAGACGACACACTGGCGCAATGCTCAGCGTCCCAGGCCTCGTATATCACGTGCGCTGTCATCGCCATGGTCGCATCAGCCAACTCGTTGAACGGTGCGCAATCCGTTGCTAATTGGTTCCTGTCGGCCGATACCCGCGGCAAGGTTTCATGGGAATCACCTCGCGCCCTACCGTGTCCCGGAATATGTTTGATGACCCCACCCACACCCGCAAGCTGCAGGCCCTCCAGACATGCACGCCCCATCCTCGAGACCAGCCCAGGTGCGTCACCAAACGCGCGGTCGCCGATAATATCGTGGGCGTCAGGCTGGGGGACATCCAGCACGGGTGCGCACGTCACCGTAATACCCGCAGCCGCGAGTTCCAGGCCGAGCGCTTCATAATTACAGCGCACCCGCTCCGCAGCCTGCACCACATCGCGGGCTGACCCGGTGGCGGCCGAGCCGGTCAGCGCGGCTGCAGCGGGCCAGGTCCGCCACTGAGGCGGTGCAAGTCGTGCAATACGCCCGCCCTCCTGGTCAATCAAAATGGGTAAAGCCACTCGACCCGTCAGGTCGCGCAATGCATCGGTCAGGGCCCGCAATTGAGTGGGGTTCTCGATGTTGCGAGCAAACAAAATAAATCCGGCCGGATTGACCTGCTTGAAAAACGCGCTTTCATTCGGTGTCAGTGCCGGGCCCGACAGGCCAAAGATGACGGGTAGCATCAATCTGCCTCAGACAACTCGCGGGGAAACAAACGGTATACCAGCTCACCTTTTCCCACGGCATGGCGAGCCTGTGACCAGTCGTCGATACCGAGGAGCAATTCGACCCATCCCGCGGTCGGCAGATTATCCATAGTGCCGGGACCCACGAAATAATTGACAAGTTCAGTCAGGGCCGGGTTATGACCAATCAATGCGAGGCGATCCGTCTCGGCAGGTTGTCGGGCAATCCAATCCAAGACTTCACGATAATCGAACGTATAAAGCGGGGGTGTGGTAACGCCGTGCGTCTTTTTTAGACCGCTCCAGTTTTTCCGCATCCCGCGAAATGTCCGTTGCGCTCGCTCGGCGGGGCTCACATGAAACGTCATGGGTACCAGACGGGCACCCAATGTTGCACCCATCTTCGGCGCATCGCGTCGCCCACGCTGATTCAGCGGCCGCTCGATATCAGCGAGGGAGGGGTCTTCCCAACTCGATTTTGCGTGTCGCATCAAATAGAGATTTTTCACTGGCCGCGCCCTCGTCAGACAGCCTCTAGCCTCTGCATTGACTCACCAAAGCGGTCGCCGCCCGGTCTGCCTGCATCCGCGCCAAAAACGCCGCGTCTGGTTCAGACAGTACTGAGTCAAGCGCCATCAACAAGCAAGTGATATTTCTTTTTGCCAAAACGAACCAGAAAAAAGCGGTTATGCAGGGCATGCTCTGAGGCGAGGACTGTGTCGCAGGATGCGTTGGGACCACCCGCCACCGGCAGCCCGTTAACCAAAACGGCCTCGCGCGCCAGTGCATCCTTAATTTGCTTGCCTGAGGCCAAACCCACCTGCGCCAGCAGCTGAGTCAGGGTGGGGGGCAATTCGCTGCGATGAATAGTGTCAGCGGGTAATCCATCAAGGGCCAGTTGTTCCAGGTCAGCCTCTGCCAGGGTGCTGGGATCGCCGGAGAAGAGCGCCTCGGTGATGCGCTCGGCACCGCTGAGCCCCTCATCACCGTGAACGAGCCGGGTCACTTCCCTCGCCAACATACGCTGTGCTTCGGGTCGACCCGAACGCTCGGCATCAGCCTGCTCAACCGCGACAATGTCGTCGATCGGAAGAAAAGTGAAATAGCGCAGAAACCGGTAGGCGTCCGCGTCCGCCGTACTGAGCCAGAACTGGTAGAAGGCGTAGGGGGACGTTCTGCGCGCGTCGAGCCAGATCGTACCGGACTCGGTCTTGCCAAACTTGGTGCCGTCAGCCTTGGTAACCAGAGGCAGGGTCAAACCGAAGACCTGTGCGCCATGCAGCCGCCGGGTCAGGTCGATCCCGCCGGTGATGTTACCCCACTGGTCTGAACCCCCAATCTGAAGCCCACAGCCGTGGAGCCGATAGAGCTCAGCAAAATCGAAAGACTGCAGGATCATGTAAGTAAACTCGGTGAAGCTGATCCCCGCACCCTCGCGATCAAGCCTCTGGCGCACCGACTCCTTGCCGATCATGTTATTCACTGAGAAGTGTTTGCCCACATCACGAAGAAAATCGAGCGCTGTTAGATCGGCTGTCCAGTCGAGATTATTGACCACGAGCGCCGGGTGATCCCCCTCGAAATCAATAAACTGGCTCACCTGTTCGCGTATCTTGCCTACCCAGTCTGCGACCACGTCGGGAGTATTGAGCTGGCGCTCGGCCGACTTGAAGCTGGGGTCGCCAATTAATCCCGTGGCGCCGCCCACCAGAGCAATGGGCCGATGTCCGGCCTCCTGAAAACGCCGCAGCACCAAAAGTGGAACCAATGAACCGATGTGGAGGCTATCGGCGGTCGGATCAAAACCACAATAGAGGGTGCGAGGCTCAGCAGAGAGCCATTCGTCGAGCGCATCCTCCCCTGCAATCTGAAAAATCAGGTCGCGTTCACGAAGGTCGGCTAATAATTCGCTGGGCATGGTTCCGTGTGTGTTCTCTGGTAAAACGGCATCAAACGACTGCCCGTTGGGGGCATGACGCGAGTATCCCACAAACCAGCGCTCATGGGACCGGAAGCAATGCCGTAGCAATCTGCGCTCCGCGGTATCCGAACGCACCACTCTGCCGTATATAATACCGACCAGATAAGCGCAAAGACGAGACAGCATGCCTCGTAAACTCGCCCCCCGTGGGGCCACACCGCTGACACAATCTGAGACGCCGCTCCACCGTCGACCATTCATATGGCTGGCGACCGTCGGCGCACTACTGTTGGTCATGGGACTGTCATTGTCAGGTCCCAGGGACGCCCTCGAGCCGGCCACCGCCGCGGGCAGTCGTGCCACCGCCATCAAAACACCGCTTGTTGCCGAGCTTGATCCGGACGTGCTGCCAGAGCTGGTCATCGAGGCGTCACCAGAGCCGCCCTGGCGGGACTTTACCGTGCAAGACGGCGACAATCTGAGCCTCATTTTCAACCGCGCGGGTTTTACCGACACCGATCTCTATCGCGTCGCGCGCGCCAACGACGACCGGTCTCTGAAACGTATTTACCCGGGCGAAACCATTGGCTTTCAATCGAACGTCGAGGGCGGCCTGCTAACGCTGCGGCACGTTCAGTCACCGCTGTTAACAACTCTGTATTCCCTGCAGGGAGATGTCTACGTGGCGACGGATCTGGCGAAACAGCCTGATCGCGTTGCCCGCGACACCTCAATGACGATTGACAGTTCGCTGTTTATTGCCGGAACACAGGCCGGTCTCAGCGATGCAATGATCATGGAGCTGGCGGGTATCTTTGGCGGCGTGATCGACTTTGTGCTCGACCCACGCACGGGCGACACCATCCACGTGCTTTACGAAGAGCTGATGCTCGACGGAGCGCGCTTTGACGATGGCCCGATTCTCGCGGCCAGCTTTACCAACCGCGGAGAGACCTTTGAGGCATACCGCTACACCGATGTCGAGGGTGATACGAGCTACTACAATCAGAAAGGCGTGAGTATGCGCAAAGCTTTTCTGCTCGCTCCATTGGATTTCACTCGCGTCAGCTCCAATTTTAATCCGAATCGGTTGCATCCCATCTACAAAACCCAGCGGCCGCACCGGGGCACCGACTACGCCGCGCCTCGCGGCACCCCGGTCTATGCAGCCGGTGATGGGCGCGTCATTGAAGCGGGCTACACCCGGGCAAATGGAAACTATGCTTTTATCCAGCATGGCGAGCAGTTTGAGACGCACTACCTGCACCTGCATCGCCTGAAGGTGAAAAAAGGTGCCCGGGTGACCCAGGGTGATGTCATCGGCACTGTCGGCTCAACGGGCGCCGCTACCGGGCCTCATCTTCATTACGAATTTCTGGTGAACGGCGTGCATCGCAATCCCCGCACGGTGCACAAAATGCTGCCGAAAGCGAGATCGCTGCCCGAGGACGAACTCCCGCGTTACCTCGCCTCGATCCGCCAACCGACCCAACAACTCGCCAGCCTCCGCAGTGCACAGCAGCTGGCCTCGGCAGAGTGAGCCACCTTCATTTTATCGGTTTGATGTCGGGCACCAGCGCCGACGGTATTGACGCGGTGCTGATCTCGAGTGATGGCAATCGGGACACGCTGCTCCAGAGCCATCACCGCTCGATGCCTGCCTCTCTCCGCGAGGAAATCCTCGCCTTCCGGGAGTCCGGGCAGAATGAACTGCATCGACTGGCAACTCTAGACCGCCATCTGGCAGACGAGTACGCGGCCGCGGTAGAGATGCTCCTGTCTAAAACGTCTCTGGATAACCACGCCATCGCAGCGATTGGCAGTCACGGCCAAACGCTTCGTCACCACCCGCAAGGCGACGCACCCTATACCTTGCAGATAGGGGACCCTAGCCGGCTCGCCGAACTCACAGGCATCACCGTGGTAGCCGACTTCCGGCGCCGCGATATCGCTGCAGGCGGGCAGGGCGCCCCGCTGGTCCCCGCGTTTCATCAAGCGCAACTGGTGCGTCAGGGTGAGGCCAGTGGCATCGTCAATATTGGTGGTATCGCCAACGTGACGCTGGTATCGGCCGACGGACAGGTGCAAGGATGGGATACCGGCCCCGGCAATACGCTCATGGACAGTTGGGTCGCCCAACACCAACATACCTCTTTTGATCAAAACGGTGCGTGGGCGTCGACGGGTACGGTAATTGAACCACTGCTTCAGGCGTTAATGACTGACCCTTATTTTTCCCAACCTCCTCCGAAAAGTACGGGTCCCGAATATTTTCATCTCGGCTGGTTGCATGCGCACTTGACCGGCGAAGAAACGCCCGCAGACGTGCAGCGAACCCTAGCGGAACTGACCGTGGAAAGCCTCGCCAGAGTGCTGGAATCGCAGAACCTTGAAGTGGTCAGAGTGTGCGGCGGTGGCGCGCGTAATGCGCTGGTACTCAGCCGCCTGTCAGCGCGCTTGAAGGCGTTGGACGTTACGACTACGGACGCAGTGGGGGTGGATCCAGAATGGGTTGAAGCCTGGGCCTTCGCCTGGCTCGCCAAGCAGACGCTCACCGGTTTGCCGGGCAATGTCCCAGCGGTGACGGGTGCATCGGGTGCTCGGATTTTGGGGGGCATTTACCCCGCCGGAAACTAGATAGAGAAAGAAGCGCCGCAGCCGCAGGTCGCAGTGGCGTTGGGGTTATTCACAACAAAGCGCGACCCCTCAAGCCCTTCGGAATAGTCCACTTCACTGCCCACCAAATACTGGTAACTCATAGCATCGATCAGCGCGGTCACGCCATCGCGCCCGACCACCATATCGTCCTCACTGACGGCTTCGTCAAACGAAAATCCGTATTGAAAGCCTGAACAACCCCCACCAGTGATATACACGCGGAGCTTGAGGCCGGGGTTGCCCTCATCTTCTACCAACGCACGCACCTTGCTCACCGCATTTGCGGAAAGACGAATTTCGCTGGGGTCAAAGGCTTCAACCACGCTCATA
>CALKEI010000115.1 GCA_938085095.1 uncultured Luminiphilus sp.
ACCAATGCCATAACAACCCATTACCATTGGTTGATTGCGTCCCTTATCATCCAATACGGTGGCATTCATGGTCTCGGAATACTTTGTGCCAAGCTGAAAAATGTGGCCGACCTCGATACCGCGGCGAATTTCAAGCGTTCCCTGGCCACAGGGGCTGGGATCACCACTGACAATCTCGCGGATATCGGCGAATTCGGCATGGGGTACGTCGCGAGCCCAAGTGGCCCCCTTCACGTGATAACCGTCCTCGTTAGCGCCGCAGACAAAACTCGGCATCAGGGCGGCCGTGTGATCTACGATCACCCGGATGGGCGCACCCACAGGGCCCAGTGACCCGAATCCCGCTCCGAGGCGTTTCTGCACCTCTCCGGCATCGGCCAATACGAGGGGTGCCAGCATGCCGGGCAGTTTCGCTGCCTTGATGGCATTGAGTCGATGATCGCCACGCACCACCAGGGCGACCAGATCATTTTGTTCATCCATTGCCAATAGTGTTTTGACAGACTCGTGTGCGGGAATCCCCAGCTGTTCGGCTAGCTGATCAATTGTGGTCATGCCCGGCGTCGCAAATCGTTCCAGCGTGGGTGTCTCACCGTTGTTGTCGCCAGTTTCACCGCCCAGCGCCGGGGCCAGTTCCACATTGGCGGCGTAGTCACTGTCTGTCGAGAAGGCGATGGCATCCTCACCCGATTCTGCTAGTACGTGGAACTCGTGGGAGTGATTCCCACCTATCGCGCCGGTATCGGCCTCCACCGCACGAAAATCGAGTCCTAGCCGCGTGAAAATGGTGGTGTAAGCCTCGTGCATGCGCCAATAGGTTGTCTCTTGAGAGGCCTGATCGATATGAAAGGAATACGCGTCCTTCATAATGAACTCCCGAGAGCGCATCACTCCGAATCTCGGCCTGATCTCATCGCGAAATTTAGTTTGAATTTGGAACAGATTGACGGGTAGCTGCTTATAGCTTTTGATCTCGCTGGCGGCGATCTGAGTGATCACCTCTTCATGAGTGGGTCCCAGGCAAAACGGTCGCTGGTGGCGATCCTCCAGCCGGCACAATTCCGGCCCATAAAGCTCCCATCGGCCCGATTCTTGCCAGAGCTCGCCCGGTTGCACTACCGGCATGGAGAGCTCCAACGCGCCGGCGCGCTCCATCTCCTCCCGGACCACTTTCTCGACTTTACGCAGTACCCGAAGGCCCAGTGGCATCCAGTTGTAGATTCCCGCGGCAACCCGGCGTATCAGCCCGGCCCTTAGCATCAGCTGATGGCTAATCACCTCGGCGTCTGACGGGGTCTCTTTCAGGGTTGAGAGCAGGAACTCACTGGCACGCATAACAGACTCCACATCGAAGGACGCCATTCTAATGTCGCGTGGTGTGGGCCGTACAGCAGTAGTGCCCGTGAATCCTTGTACCTCAGCGGTGCGAAACGCTCGAATGGACTTGTTCCATTCTGATCTGTGGTGTTGAATCGCGGCGAGTTGGCGGCACTTTCGAGGATTTTTAGTCGCCACCCGATCACGAGGCAATGTTCATGGCAAGTAAGCAGTCCAAGAAGAAGCCGGCGAAAAAGATGAATGCGGTGCGGGAGAAGCTGTCTAAATCGCAGATGCTGTCTCTGCTGGCAGAGGAGAGCGGCCTGACAAAGGGAGAAGTGAGCCGCGTTATGGGCTCGCTTGAGCGACTGATTCAAGCCAGTCTCTGTCCACAGGGCATTGGTCAATTCACGCTGCCAGGGTTGATGAAGGTCACGACGGTTCACCGACCCGCTATTAAAGCCCGACGCGGAATCAACCCCTTCACTAAAGAGGAAACCTGGTTCAAGGCCAAGCCTCCCAGCACGGGGGTTAGAATTCGCCCGTTAAAAAAAATGAAGGGCTTTGCCAACTGAGGGTTACGCGGCGTTGCGGGCACGTTTTTGAGCGGTTTGAGACGCGCGGAGCTAAATCCTCACGCTCTGAGTATCTTTCACTGATTCAGCGTTTACGGTACGCTCCGCGCCCTTATACAACATACCTTAAACCTCTAGCGGGTCGCCGGCTGAATGCGGTGTTTGCCTGAGGAGAGTGCAATGCCTATTTACGAATATTGCTGTCAGGAGTGCGGCCACAGCTTAGAGGCCCTCCAAAAATTGGCGGATGCGCCGCTGACCGATTGTCCGGCCTGTTCAGAACCGGCTTTGAAGAAGCAGGTCAGTGCACCGTCTTTCCGGCTGTCTGGCGGCGGCTGGTACGAGACCGACTTCAAAACCGGAGACAAGAAAAACATAGCCGGAGAGCGATCTGACTCGCCGGATAAGCCTTCCGCGAAGGCGGAGTCTGGAACCACTTCTGGAGACAAGCAGAGTAAAGTGGAATCCAAGTCGGCTCCGCCCTCGAAGACCGACACCTCGAAAGCCAGCTGAGGACAGGAAACGACACCATGGAAACAGCGATGCGAACCCACTACTGCGGTCTGATTGACGACGATTTGATCGATCAGACTGTGACATTGTGCGGTTGGGTTGACCGACGGCGCGATCATGGTGGCGTTATTTTTCTCGACATGCGCGATCGTGAGGGTGTGGTGCAGGTCGTGTTCGATCCGGATACACAAGAGCATTTTAAGCGGGCGGACAGCGTTCGTAGCGAGTATGTGCTGCGCATCACTGGCCGAGTGCGTGCCCGCTCTGCCGAGACCGTGAATGCCGGTATGGCCTCAGGGCGGATCGAAGTGCTCGGCAAGACCCTTGAGGTGCTCAATGCCGCGCAGACCCCGCCTTTTCCGCTAGATGAGCATCATTCGGTGGGTGAGGACGTGCGTCTGCGCTACCGATATATGGATCTTCGCCGGCCTGAGATGCAGCAAAATCTCATTGCCCGCGCTCGTATTACCTCCAGTATTCGCCGCTATCTCGATGAGCAGGGGTTTCTCGACATAGAGACCCCGATACTGACCCGAGCCACTCCCGAAGGCGCTCGGGACTACCTAGTGCCCAGCCGCACTCAGCCCGGCGCTTTTTTTGCGCTGCCGCAATCACCGCAATTGTTCAAGCAATTACTGATGGTCTCGGGATTTGATCGCTACTATCAAATTGCACGGTGCTTCAGAGACGAAGATCTGCGTGCGGACCGACAGCCAGAGTTCACCCAGATTGATATTGAAACCGCCTTTCTGAATGCCGAAGAGGTGATGTCTATCACCGAAGGCTTGGTGCGCAACCTCTTCCGTGAGCAGCTCGACGTGGATCTCGGTGAGTTCCCGCACATGACGTGGGCGGATGCTATGGAGCGTTTTGGCTCGGATAAGCCTGATCTCAGGGTGAGCTGGGAACTGATATCGATCGATGACCTGATGGCCGGTGTCGACTTTAAGGTATTCAGTGGCCCTGCCAGTGATCCAGCCAGTCGTGTCGCCGCGCTCAAAGTGCCAGGCGGCGCCTCGCTGTCGCGCAAGGAAATTGACGATTACACCGATTATGTAGGCATTTATGGTGCGAGGGGTTTGGCATGGATCAAGGTCAACGATCGCTCGGCGGGAATAGAGGGACTGCAGTCCCCCATTCTTAAATTTATGCCCGATGAGACCGTCCTCGCGATGCTCGATCGGCTCGACGCAGCCGATGGCGATATTCTGTTCTTCGGCGCCGATAAGCGATCAGTGGTCAACGAGTCACTCGGCGCGCTGCGCTTAAAGGTGGCGGCTGACCTGAACCAAATCGCCGATGGCTGGGCGCCACTCTGGATCGTGGATTTCCCCATGTTTGAGGGCGACGAGCGTGGCGGAATGGCGGCGCTCCATCATCCCTTTACGGCACCCGCCTGTTCAGTCGAGGCATTGCGCGCGGAGCCCGAGGCGGCGCTCTCTCAGGCTTATGACATGGTGCTCAATGGTAGCGAGGTCGGCGGTGGCTCGGTGCGTATTCACGATCAGGCGATGCAGCAAGCAGTATTTGATCTTCTAGGTATTGATGAGGCTGAAGCAGAATCGAAGTTCGGGTTTTTGCTCAGTGCGCTGCGCCATGGTGCCCCACCCCATGCAGGTCTTGCGTTTGGGCTCGATCGGCTGGTGATGTTGATGGTGGGTGGGCAGTCCATCCGCGAGGTCATTGCCTTCCCGAAGACACAAAGCGCGCAGTGTGTCATGACTGAGGCCCCTGGCACGGTGTCTGATCAGCAAATGCGCGAGCTTTCGCTGCGCCCGCGTCGCACCGATACCCCTGCCACATCGGACTGAGTCAGGCGCATGGCGGGGCACAGTAAATGGGCAAATATCAAGCATCGCAAGGCAGCCCAGGACGCTAAGCGAGGAAAACTGTTCACCAAACTGATCCGTGAGCTCGTGGTGTCTGCTCGAGCGGGGGGACCCATCGTGGAGGATAACCCCCGGCTCCGCGCGGCCGTGGATAAAGCGCTGGGTGCCAACATGAAGCGCGACACGGTTGACAACGCCATTGCTCGAGGCGCGGGCACCGGTGAAGCCGATAGCATGGAGGAACTCACCTACGAGGGCTACGCGCCCGGCGGTGTTGCCGTGTTGGTTGAGGTCATGACAGACAACCGCAACCGCACGGTAGCTGAAGTGCGGCACGCCTTTACCAAGCGGGGCGGCAATCTGGGTACCGACGGCTCGGTGGCCTATCTCTTTTCGCGGACCGGATTGATTCAGTTTGCCCCGGGCACAGACGAGGAGACGCTGATGGATGTGGCGCTCGAGGCCGGTGCCGATGACATCGTGACGGCTGATGACGGAAGCGTAGACGTGCTCACTCCTTGGGAGTGCGTGACCGAAGTGCGCGATGCTCTAGTCAGTGCGGGACTCGAGCCAGTGCTGGCAGAAGTCACCATGATGCCGAGTACGGAGGTACTGGTAGATGCCGAGACGGCACCGAGTGTGATGGGGCTGATCGACATGTTGGAAGATCTCGATGACGTGCAAAATGTGTACTCCAACGCGGACATTCCCGAGGACGTCCTCGTTACGCTCTAAAGACTGAAGGTGCGCGTGTTCTCGCACCGATCAATGAACTTTTCCCCGCAATCGGTCACACTGTCGGCTGGTCTCCGCCGGTTGCCATCATGACAGTCATCCTCGGTATCGATCCGGGCTCGCGCAAGACGGGTTTCGGCATTATTCGCGTCGAGAGAAAACAGCCTCGGTATGTATCCAGCGGAACGATCCGTCTCCCTGTGAAGGAGGCGCTCAGCGTTCGGTTGCGGGTGCTGTTTGAGTCACTGTCGGAAATTATCGATAGCCACCAGCCCACCGTTGCGGCGATTGAGAGTGTCTTCATGGCCAAAAGTGCCGACGCGGCTTTGAAGCTGGGTCATGCCCGGGGTGCCGCCATGGTGGCTTGTGTGATCAATGATCTGGTCGTCCACGAGTACGCAGCCAGACAGATCAAACAGTCAGTTGTGGGAACGGGTGCGGCGAGCAAGCAACAGGTACAGCAT
>CALKEI010000116.1 GCA_938085095.1 uncultured Luminiphilus sp.
TCTCGCCGGCCGTTGTGGTGGGCCACGCGGCAGGCGACGCTGCAGAACTTGCGAAGGGCCCGCTTGCGGCACCCATGGCGGATGCAGCGTTGAGTCATTTTCTACTCATTAGTGACTTTAAAAATGTCAAATAAACGTTTCATTAGTTATAGAACATAGCAGCTAAGCTATTACAAACAAATTTATTATATGTATAAGATGACAACACTTCAGTAATAATGACGCTACAAACGACGCTTCCGGCGCTGCCGACGTGTCGCTGACCACCACTAGTACGGGTCATAGGGATGGTTATTGTTCACATTGAGCGATAGATCGTGGGGCATTACACTGCGCGCGACAGGAAGTCACCCACACCAGACAGGAGGTCATTGTGGATCTAAAATCAAATATCTTTTGGGCCGTCGTGTCCGTCGCCCTAATCGGTTCCGCCTTAATCCTCGATCCAGGCCCTGCCCGACCCCTGATGGCGGAATATTCCGAATCGTCACAGGACTCAACGGGATAATCGCCAAAAACGGCGTCTACTGAATCGATGCGAGTATTGGGACAAAGCGGATTCGTAGCGGCGGCGCGTTTTCTCCTTGCAAGCGACTGACCGACGCGCCAGCATCCGTCATTGACCTGATAGGAGTGGCCCCTTGGCACAGTTTGAGTTTTTCTACGACCTCTCATCCCCCTGGACGTATGTGGCCTTTAATAACGTGCAGCCGATTCTCAAGGAAACGGGCGCTGAGGTGACGTGGCGCCCATTTTTAGTGGGGGGCGTGTTCAATGCCGTGAATCCTGCGGTCTACGAGGCTCGTTCACAGCCGATGGATCCCAAAATTGTTCACAGCTACCGGTGGCTGCATGAATGGGCGCGTTTGGCTGAATTGCCACTGACTTTTCCCACCGAACACCATCCGGTTAAATCAGTATTGGCCATGCGGGCATGCTGTGCTCTGGAGAATCATCAGTCTAATCTGAAACGCTTCTCACAAGCCGCTTTTGATGCCTACTTTGCCCGGGGAGAAAATATTGATGATCCTGCGGTCTTGAGTGCTATCGCCACGAGCTGTGGACTGGATGGAGATGCTTTGATCGCCGAAACCGCAGAGCAGGCGATCAAGGACCAATTACGCGCCAATACCGAGGAGGCCATCGCAAGAGGCGCCTACGGATCACCAACCATGTTGATTGATGAATCGTTATATTTCGGCAATGATCAGCTACCGCTCGTCAGGGCAGCATTGCTTGAAAGCAAGTCGTAGCAGAGGACCCGAGAGGCTACAGCGCGATGCCGCATCGATATTGCGTTGAGGGCTTTGATCGGCACGGGTAGCGACTCCGACCTCAGCCTTCGTTCGCTTCACGTATTCGCGCAAGCCGATCACTCTCGTCTTTCAAGGCCGCTTCAATCTCCTGCAGGATGCTATCGGTATCGGCGGCCACCACTTCCTGAAAGTAGTCTCCGGTGAGCTGCGTGTCAGGGTGAAGCGCTCCGGCTTCATACAGCGCCCAAATCTCATCGGCGTAATGACCGAGCAGAAGCTCTGGGGCCGATTGGCCGTAGTAAGCCGTGATGTTATTGATATCGCGCTCCAGCATTGCCCTCGCATGATTATTGCCCGCGGCATTCACGGCCTGCGGCAAATCAATAATGACGGGACCATAGTCGTCTACCAATACATTGAACTCTGATAAATCGCCGTGCACCATCCCAATACACAACATCTTGACCACATAACTCATGACCGTGGCATGGTCCTCTAGTGCCTGCTCGCGAGTTAGCACAACATCGTTCAGTCGAGGGGCAACATCACCGTCTTCGGTAGTTACCAGTTCCATCAGCAACACGCCATCAAAGCAGCCGAACGGCTCGGGCACCCTCACCCCGGCGCGCTCCAGCTGATATAGCGCATTGACCTCGGTATTGTGCCACTCCGTTTCCTGCTGCTTTCGGCCATATTTAGAGCCTTTGTCGATCGCCCGCTGCCGACGACTGTTACCGCCTTTCCGACCTTCTTTGTACTGCACGGCCTGTTTAAAACTGCGCTTGGCCGCCTCTTTGTAAACCTTGGCGCAGCGGATATCCCGACCACAACGAACCACGTAAACCGTCGCTTCTTTGCCACTCATTAACTGCTGCAGCACTTCGTCGATGACTCCATCTTCGATCAACGGCAATATGCGCTTCGGTGTTTTCATATTTCCTTTATATTCTGGGTTCAACGCAAGGAGCAGGCACAGCCTGAGTCTATCTCAGAAGCACTTTCTCGTCTCATGATGAGCCGGCTTTAACCACCGTTTGCGCAGTTATCACATGCACAATGGAGACGTCACGAATACAGCCTGCCGCTCACATACCATTGAATCAACGCTGTCCAAGCCCGTCTTTCCGAATCCGCTGCTTTCTTTAGCATACTGGTAGGGAGACAATGCCTGCCCGACTTCGTAACGCAAGCCAATTGGAAGCAATGCAAAAAACGCATCACACCCGCACTTCCAAGCTCCTCCGAACCATCTCCAACGTTCAAGAGCATGAAATAAA
>CALKEI010000117.1 GCA_938085095.1 uncultured Luminiphilus sp.
CACAGTGAGCATCCGGGCATTTCAGTCCGCGCGCCGGCTCGACCGAAAATGGCGTAGTAACCTTCTTCCATCAGCTGATGCTCGTCCATTCGAGTCGGAGGGCAGATCCACATTCGGGTGTTAACAGGTGCCCCATGAGCCTCCAGCAACTCTCCCGCCGCTCGGAAATGCCCAATATTGGTCATACAGCTTCCTATAAACACCTCGTCGACCTTATCTCCCTGAACATCCGAGAGCAGACGAGCGTCGTCGGGATCATTGGGGGCGCAGACAATCGGCTGATTGATGTCGGCCAGATCGATTTCAATGACCGCGGCATACTCGGCATCTGGATCGGCCTGCAGTAGCTCTGGTTTGGCCAGCCAGTCCTCCATGTTTCTCACCCGACGCTCCAGTGTTCGAGCGTCACCGTAGCCTTCGGCGATCATGGCGCGTAAAAGCACGATATTCGATCTCAGATACTCCGCGATCGTATCCTCGCCTAGTTTGATAGTGCATCCGGCTGCAGAGCGTTCCGCAGAGGCATCCGACAGCTCAAAGGCTTGCTCGACAGTGAGTGTATCTAAACCTTCAATCTCAAGAATCCGCCCTGAGAATATGTTTTTCTTGCCTTTTTTCTCAACCGTGAGCAGGCCTTGCTGGATGGCGTAATAGGGAATCGCGTGGACGAGGTCGCGTAGCGTCACGCCCAACTGCATCTCGCCTTTGAAGCGAACGAGCACCGACTCAGGCATGTCCAATGGCATCACGCCAGTAGCGGCCGCAAAGGCGACAAGTCCGGAGCCCGCAGGAAAAGAGATGCCCATCGGAAAGCGGGTATGAGAGTCGCCGCCCGTGCCGACCGTATCAGGCAGTAGCATACGGTTTAACCAGCTATGGATAATGCCGTCTCCCGGCCTTAATGACACGCCGCCTCGGGTCATAATGAAGTCGGGCAAAGTGTGCTGGGTGTCGATATCGACGGGTTTCGGGTACGCCGCAGTATGGCAAAAAGACTGCATTGTCAGGTCAGCAGAGAAGCCGAGGCAGGCAAGATCTTGTAGCTCATCTCGCGTCATGGGGCCCGTTGTGTCCTGCGAACCGACTGTGGTCATGCGCGGTTCACAGTACGTGCCGGGGCGAATGCCCTCAACTCCGCAGGCGCGCCCCACCATTTTCTGTGCCAAAGAGAAGCCTTTGTCCGATTCTTCGGGTTGCTCCGGTTTTCTGAACAGATCACTTTCCCCGAGGCCAAGCGCATCGCGTGCCTTGGCGGTCAGCCCGCGACCGATGATTAGGTTGATGCGTCCTCCGGCCCGGACTTCATCAAGCAGTACCTCAGAGCGCAGGGAGAATTCAGACAGGATGTCGCCTGATTCGGAGAGGATCTTGCCGTCATAAGGCCGGATCTCGATGACATCACCCATGCCCAGTGCATCCACCGGCGCCTCAAACACCAACGCTCCAGCATCTTCCATTGTGTTGTAAAAAATGGGAGCGACCTTACCGCCGATGCACACGCCTCCTGCCCTTTTATTAGGGATTCCCGGGGTATCTTCTCCAAAGTACCAAAGTACGGAATTGGTGGCTGACTTCCTCGATGAACCTGTGCCTACTACGTCCCCTACAAAAGCGACGGGCAGGCCCTTCTCCTTAATGGAATCAATGTGCTTAAGCGGGCCAACCATGCCGGGTTCGTCGGGCGTGATCCCGTCGCGCGCCATTTTGAACATGGCCAATGCATGCAATGGAATATCGGGTCTAGACCAGGCGTCGGGGGCAGGGGAGAGATCGTCGGTGTTGGTCTCCCCCGTCACTTTGAATACCACCATTTTGAGTGATTCGGGGACCTCGCTCCGATCCGTAAACCACTCACCCGCAGCCCAGCTTTCTAATACGGCCTGCGCGTTGATTGATCCATTTTTGGCGCGTTCCGCTACATCGTGAAAGGCATCAAAGACCAGCAGTGTTTTTTTCAGTTCTCGAGCGGCGCTCACGCCAAGCGTCGGGTCGTCAAGCAGTTCGACCAGTGTCGTGATGTTATACCCGCCGTGCATGTCGCCCAGAAGCTGAATCGCGTGTTCCCGATCAATCAGGTCGCAGGCGGCTTCTCCCGTGGCCAGCGCTGACAGAAATCCGGCTTTGACATACGCCGCTTCATCTACGCCTGGCGGCACCCGTTCTGTCAGTAACTCAACCAGATAGGCTTCTTCGCCCGCCGGTGGGTCATTCAGCAGCTCCAGCAGATCGGCCACCTGCGCTGGAGACAACGGAGTTGGGGGAATATTGTGAGCGGCGCGCTCAGCAACGTGTTGGCGATAAGCTTCCAGCATTAACAGGTTTCCTTTTCCAGCCGCAATTGGCGCGCGGATTATAGCTCGGCCGCACTGTGCCCGTTAGCCCCGAATTGAATATCCCTCATTCATTTGGCCGATATCCCCGTCATCGGCCTAGATCAAGAAACTGCTAAACTGAGCCCTCCCGGGAGGTAACGTGTCCAATCTCAATCCAGTTCGAACCCCTTGTATCGGTGTCTGCTCGACCGGTATCGGCGATGCGGTGTGTCGTGGCTGTAAGCGGTTCACCCACGAGGTGATCGACTGGAACGGGTATTCGCAGGCCCAAAAGCAGGCTATCGATGCCCGCCTTGATCGCTTCCTGGCAATGTGTGTCGGTAATAAGCTGCGCATCGTCGACCAAAAGCTCTTGGATTGGCAGTTATCGGTGCAGAAGATCCGTCATCAGCCGCATCACGACCCATATTGCCACTTGTTCGCCTTACTCAAGGCGGGCGCGAATCAAATTAGCGCTCCAGAACAATATGGATTCGAAGTTTTACCAAGTTGTCGGGGGCTGACACTGGTCGCCTTGCGTGATCAGATCGACGAAGAATTTTGGGTGCTCTCCACGGCACACTACGACCGATACATTGCCACCGGCGACCTTTTTGCTGACGAGCCGGCTCGGGATGTATCCCCGTGAGTAAGCCTGCGGCGCTATTGGATGAGATAGACGCATTTTTGCCTTGCGCAACACCGGATGCTTGGGTGGTCACAGCGAGGCGACCGGATCAGGAAGCGATTTTGCTGATCGACCACGCAAATTGTGAAAAAAAAGCAGCGGCTACTGCGCTGGGGCTGATGCACCGGTATACCGAAAATACGGTATTGCTGAACAAAATGTCCCGTTTGGCGCGTGAAGAGCTTCGTCACTTTGAGCAAGTGGTCAAGCTTATGACGAGTCGTAATATTAGTTATCGGTCAGTCAGTGCATCCCGCTACGCTCAGGGTCTGCACAAGGGTGTGCGACGTCAGGAGCCCGGACGGCTGATTGACACGCTCATTATTGGCGCCTTAATAGAAGCTCGCTCCTGCGAGCGTTTCGCGCGATTAGCGCCTGAGCTTGACGATGAGCTCGGCGAGTTTTATCGATCACTGTTGAAGAGTGAGGCGCGACACTTTGGTGACTACCTGAGATTGGCTGAGGGGCTGTGTAGCAAGGGGCACTTGGCGGATCGATTGGATCATTTTCGTCTGCTTGAAGCCGATTTAGTGCAAGCTAGCGATACTGAATTTCGGTTCCATAGCGGCCCTGTCTCGAGCGCTATAAGCCGATAGCAAATGACTCCAGAGTGAGTGTCGATTCTCGCTCTCTAAGTAGCCATCCCTGCTGCGTTGTCCAGTCTCCGAGCACAACGCGTTCCCCTTCATCTGTCTCGTGGCGAGCCGGTCGATGGGTGTGGCCGTGGATCATGCGCACCACTCCGGCAGCCTGCATTGTCGTCGCCACCGCCTGCGCATTAACGTCCATGATGTCTTCGGGCTTGTTGCTTGCTGCGTCAATGCTCATCGATCGTAATTGCCTGGCGAGCTCGCGACGCTCAAGCAGGGGCTTGCTCATCATCTCGGCCTGCCACTCAGCTGAGTGGACGAGTGTCCGAAACTGCTGATAGTCAACGTCATCCGTGCAAAGCGTATCGCCGTGGAGGAGTAATGTGGGTTGACCGGCGATTTCAAGGACAGTTTCATCTTGCAGGAGCGTTCCGCCAATGTCGTTGGCAAATTTTTCGCCCAGCATAAAGTCACGGTTGCCCCGGGCAATCAGTAACTGAACGCCATCATCGGCTAGCGCTTGCAAAAGTGTTTTGATGCGGACAGCAAGGGGGGCATCATCGTCATCGCCGACCCAGGCTTCAAAAAAATCCCCGAGGATGACCAGGGAATCAAAGCCCGCTTCTCGTTGCAGTAGCGCAACGAGTGCCGCCTCAATTTCAGGGGTGTCTTCGCTGAGGTGCAGATCGCTTATGAACAGTCGGTGCACCAGTAGAATCCTTACTCGCCGACGACAGTCACGCTCTCAATGATAATCGGTTCAAGCGGGACATCTTGATGCCCAGCCTGATTGCCAGTCGGAACGCCACGGATCTTGTCGATAACCTCTTCGCCTTCTGTGACTTTGCCGAATACCGCGTAACCCCAGCCCTGCATATTTTCGCCAGTGTGGTTAAGAAAGTCGTTCTCTGAGATGTTGATGAAAAACTGTGCCGTCGCGGAGTGGGGGTCCTGCGTGCGCGCCATAGCGATAGTGCCACGCGCATTTTTAAGTCCATTGTTGGCTTCGTTATCAATGGGTGCCTGAGTGCTCTTCTGCTCCATATCCGTGGTGAAGCCGCCGCCTTGAATCATGAAATTATCGATCACGCGATGAAATATGGTCCCGTCATAGTGACCGTTTGTGACATAGGACAGAAAATTTTCGACGGTTTTAGGGGCTTTGTCTGCATCGAGCTCGAGCGTCATGGAGCCAACGGTTGTCGTCATCAGGATGTGCGCAGCTGACATGGGTACCTCAGTGGTCAAAATCGGGAGGCGGCATCGTACCTGAGTTGGCGAAGGGTTGCGATCCCGATTTTGGACGCTGATTGCGCAGGCAGCTCTGCCAAGGGCGCCGTGCAGTTGGTATAGTACGTGGCTCTTTTTTCAGGGTTAACCCGTAGGGTCGAGTATGTCTGTGGAGCCGCGCAGCAATTTTTTGCGAACGCAAATACAGGCCGATTTAGAATCGGCCCGCGTTAACGCGCTCGTGACGCGATTCCCGCCTGAGCCAAACGGTTACTTGCATTTAGGGCACGCCAAGTCGATCTCGGTGAATTTTGGACTGGCGGAGCAGTTTGGCGGCCAGTGCCACCTTCGTTTCGATGACACCAATCCCGAAAAAGAGAGCCAGGAATTCATTGACTCAATTCAAGAGGATGTCCATTGGCTGGGGTACCAGTGGGAGGGAGAGGTCCGCTATGCCTCAGCGTATTTTGGCCAGCTATATGAATGGGCTATGTATTTGATCGATCAGCGGCTCGCCTACGTGTGCGATCTCTCCGCCGAGGAGGCGCGACAGTATCGGGGCACACTCACGGAGCCGGGTCGAAACAGTCCTTTCCGTGAGCGCAGTAGTGAGGAGAACCGCGATTTATTTGCACGCATGCGGCAAGGCGAGTTCGCGGAGGGTGCGCGAGTGCTCCGAGCCAAAATCGATATGGGCTCTGCGAACATGAATTTACGTGACCCTATCCTCTATCGTATTCGACACGCCTCGCATCACCAGACTGGTACAGAGTGGCCAATTTATCCGACCTACGATTTTGCCCATGGGCAGGAAGATGCGATTGAAGGCATCACCCACTCAATTTGCACGCTGGAGTTTGAGGATCACCGTCCCCTGTACGAGTGGTTTGTCGAGCATCTTCCAGTGCCCCACACTCCGCGACAGATTGAGTTTGCGCGGCTCAATACCAGCTACACCATTACCAGCAAGCGCAAGTTAAAGCAGCTGGTGGATGAGGAGGTGGTGGATGGCTGGGATGACCCGCGTATGCCGACCATCGCAGGGCTGAGGCGACGAGGCTATCCTGCCTCAGCTATTCGCCATTTCTGTGAGGAGGTGGGCACCTCGCGGTCGGACAGCACTGCGGATGTGGCAATGCTGGAGAGCGCAGTGAGGGATCATTTGAATCAGTCAGCGCCCCGAGCTATGTGTGTCATGAAGCCCCTGCGTCTGACGCTTACGAATCTGCCGGACGCGCTGTGTCTTGAGGTGCGGAATCATCCGGCGGATCCCGACTTTGGGGGTAGACAGCTTTGGATGGGTGCAGAGCTGTTCATCGATCAAGAAGATTTCCGCGAGGAAGCCAATAAGCATTTCAAGCGTTTGGTGTTGGGTAAGCGGGTGCGGCTTCGAGGAGGGTTGGTGATCGAGGCTGAGCGGTGCGAGAAGGATGCGGATGGGGGAGTCACCCACGTTTTTGCAAAGTGCGTCACGTTCATTCCTGGTGCGGATCCGGAAGATGGCCTCAAACCCAAGGGCGTGATCCACTGGGTGTCTGCCGATGAAGCGGTTCCCGCCACCATTCGGCGCTACGACAGGTTATTTGGCGTGCCCGAGCCGGCGCGAGAGCAAGACCTGATGGCGGCAGTTAATCCCCACAGCTTGGTCGTGATTGATACGGCAATGATCGAGCCGGAGCTGGTGAACGCCAATCCTGAGCAGGTGTTCCAGTTTGAGCGGGAGGGTTACTTTGTCGCGGATCGTTATGATCACCGCTCTGATCGGCCGGTGTTTAATATGACGATTGGCTTGCGAGATACCTGGTCGGCTTCTCATGGCTGATTTCCGCCTGTTTAACACGCTGTCGGGTTCGAAAGAGGTGTTTACACCGACGGATCCGAAGCGCATTACGATGTATGTTTGTGGTCCCACGGTTTACAACTACGCCCATATCGGCAATGCCCGTCCGGTCGTGGTGTTCGATTGCCTTTACCGATTTCTGAGTGCGCAATACCCGGAAGTTGTTTACGCGCGCAACATCACCGATATCGACGACAAAATTATTCACGCGGCCTCGGAGCGGGGCTGCGGCATCGAGAGCGTGAGCGCTGAATTTACGACAAAGTACCGTGAAGATATGGCCGCGCTGGGCGCCCTGACTCCGACGATTGAGCCGATGGCTACAGAGCATATCGAGGAGATGGTTGCGTTGACCGAGAGGCTGATCGCCGAGGGCCACGCTTATTCGGCTGACGGTCATGTGCTGTTTGCTGTGGAATCAATGCCCGGGTACGGTGCGCTGAGCGGCCGCAAGCTCGACGATATGCTGGCAGGGGCAAGAGTAGAGGTCGCGGATTATAAGCGTCACCCCGGTGATTTTGTCCTGTGGAAGCCATCGACCGACAGCGAGCCCGGCTGGGACAGCCCATGGGGACGGGGGCGGCCAGGATGGCATCTCGAATGCTCTGCAATGATTCGCGCACATTTGGGTGAGGCAATCGATATTCACGGCGGGGGCCGCGATCTCATCTTCCCTCATCATGAAAACGAGCGAGCCCAGAGCTGCTGCGCCTATGGCGGTGATTTCGTTCGGCACTGGGTGCACAACGCCTATGTCGACATGGATGGAGAGAAGATGTCCAAATCTCTCGGCAACGTGCGCACCGTGAGGGAGCTGCGAGAGCGTTACCCTGGTGAAGTGCTGCGTTTTGCGCTGTTGTCTGCTCACTATCGCTCACCCCTCAATTTTTCAGGTGATTTGCTTGGCGGTGCACGGGGCACGCTGGATACTTTTTACGGCGCCTTGAGGCGGCATGTCGACGTGCCACTCATCGATTTGCCCGTTGAGCGCACGGCGGTTTACGCGGCTTTGCTGGATGACCTGAATACGCCTGAAGCGATCGCTGCACTGCATGCGGCCGCGACGACGCTGAATAAAACAAGCGACCAGAATGAGGTGGCGAGGGCCAAAGCGGAGCTGGCTGTTGGAGGCGGTCTGCTTGGGCTACTTCAAGCTGATCCTGAAGCGTGGTTTAAAGCGTCGTCGGGAGCCGACGATCTGTCGGCAGATCAGATTGATGCGCTGATTGAAGAGCGTCTCGCGGCGAGAGCAGGACGTAACTTTGCGCGTGCTGATGAGATACGCGATGCACTGGAGGAGCAGGGGGTGTTATTGGACGATGGCCCCGACGGCACTCAGTGGCGCCGGCGGGGTTAAGCGTTAGCTGAGGGCTCTCTCCCCTGACTCTACCGTCTGCTGGATCAGGGTATTGATCGTCATGGGGCCAACACCACCGGGTACCGGCGTAATAGCGGTCGTTCGCTCGGCCAGCGGTCCCAATTCAATGTCACCGACGCCACCGGGATGATATCCCGCGTCAACAACCACGGCGCCATCCTTAATCCAGTCGGCACGAATGAATTCGGGTCGGCCAACTGCGCCAACGATGAGGTCTGCCTGACGCACATGACCTTCCAGATCACGAGTGCGTGAGTGGCAGATGGTGACTGTGGCATTGGCTTCGAGCAGCATCATCGACATGGGTTTCCCCAAAATCGGACTTCGACCCACAACCACCGCGTGAAGGCCTTCCAGGCCAATGTCGTAATGCCGTAGAAGGCGCATGATGCCTTGTGGTGTGGCGCAGCCGTAGGCCCGTTCGCCCATCGCCATCCGGCCAAAGCCGAGGCACGTCACACCGTCAACGTCTTTTTCCAAAGCAATCATATCGAAGCAGGCGCGCTCATCGATCTGAGAGGGCACGGGGTGCTGCAGCAAAATACCGTGCACATCTGGATTCTGATTGAGCTGTTCGATTTCACGAAGCAGGTCATTGGTCTTAGTCGATGCGGGCAGTTCGATGGCGAGAGACTCCATGCCTACCCGACGACAGGCATTGCCCTTCATCTTCACGTAGGTGGCTGACGCGGGGTCATCTCCTACTAGCAGAGTGGCGAGTACCGGCGTTCTGCCATCGGATTGAGCTTTCAGAGTCGTTACGCGTTCGCTGAGCTGTGCCTCGGTTAGTTGGGCGACGTGTTTGCCGTCCAGAATAAGCGCGGTCATAGTATTTCCCCCTTGTAAAACGGGCGCGATTCTTTCAGAGATGGGTCAGCGAGGAAAGTACTTTCGTTCCTCATTGCCCAATATTCGCAATGCCGGTAAACTTCGCGCCGCGCGGCGGCTGATGCCTCCGCCTTCGGGGTGTAGCGCAGTCTGGTAGCGCGCCTGCTTTGGGAGCAGGATGTCGGGGGTTCGAATCCCTCCACCCCGACCATCTCCTTCCCGTTTCGCCACAGGGTGGGAGGTAGCCTTCGGGTCAGTGCGGCAGCACGGTTGCTTGCACTTCTTGATGGTGGCTGTAGCTCACCAGGTAGAGCACCGGATTGTGACTCCGGAGGTAGCGGGTTCAAGACCCGTCAGCCACCCCACTATCTTATCTTGCGGTCCGACCACAGCACGCCACCTTGCTCGATCGATTGGTGGCGCAGCACGTCGCGGCAGGGAAAACGTCTCTATGGGGATCAATGTGGAATGGCGGGGTAAAAAAAAGGGGCAATCCATGCCCCAGTAGGTGTGCTTCAGGCCTGGGTCTTGAGGCCATCCGTGGCCACCCAAAACTCACCCGTCGTCCTGACTTGCAAGCATCATGTTGCATAATAAGAAAAAAAGCAAGCGATTTGCGAGCGACTTTGAGCGTCTCGGCGCATAGGGATATAAAATAATAAAAACAGTACTTTAATAGAGTTATCTGACAGCTATTTTGCTCATTATAACCCGTTTTTAGCAAGGCCATGATCTCTTTGTGTCGCAAAATGCTACTGAGAGCCGCCCCCGCTGGCATGTTACGGCAGTATCGGCGTCAGCTCTTTGGGCAGGTAGCGTCGTATAAAGCGGGTGAGGAACACGGTGTCTACCCATCTGAATGAGGCCGCCTGAAAGGCTGCGATCGTCGGGGCATCAGGAAAGGAATAGTACTGAGCGGGAGCATCCGATGGGATGACGGGGAGTGATCCCCCCGTCGAGATCGTTTCGATCGCGTCCAGCAAAGCCGCGCAGCCTGACGGATATAGCCCCAGAGTATTGGCCAGATAGCACTGCGCCGGATTGCGGTGGGTTGCCTGAATGCTAATGATTGGGCCGGTATCGATTCCGGTATCGTCGATCCAGTGCAGCGTTGAGCAGAGCTCAGCGTCACCGGCCAACATGGCTCGGCAGGTCGTCATGACCCCACGGTAGTCTGGCAACTTGCCCGAATGAAGATTCAACGCCCCTTTGGAGGCGATAGAAATTGTCGGCACCTCAAGTATGCAGCCGTACCGAACCGACACGATGAGGTCGGGTGCATTCGCCGCCAGGGTGGCATGCCCTCGAGGGGTGTTGGGTTCGTTTAGGCTGGCCACAGCGGAGGATAGGTAATCGCCCAGCCCTTGAAACGTGAGCAGCTCACCCGTCGATCGTTGAGCATCGATCAAGGGGAACAGTAGTTCGTTGGGTAGCGTTTGCTCATAAAAAGTGAGCTCAGAGAGAGTGGGCTCGAGAGGCTTGCCGCCCACTGTGTCAGAGCAAAAAACGCGTAATTCATGACTCTCGGAGAGGCTCGGCACAAGGAGATTCAACGCGAAATTACTGGCGAGATCGCGGTTCGTAAGGAAGGTGATGCGCAAGGTGCCCCCGAGGTTCCCGTTCCGCAGAAAGTATAGGATCCAGCCCTCAAAGTATCCAGCTGCCTTGTTGGCCTGAGACGTCATAGCCCTTTGATCTAATGAAATCCCCTGACAGAGGGTATTGATCTTGGACAGCCGCCAGGTGTCGTTTTACTGTTTTGGTGCGGCGCGAGGGAAAAAGACACAGCTTGGAGCGAAGCTCCCCCTACACCATGCTCCCCGCGCCGCAGCTCCCGCTCCGTGGAACGGGGTGATAGCCCATCGTCTCTCTGCCACTCTGAATCGGCTGTATGGTGCTGCATCAGTTGTCTTGGTCTGGAATGTTTGATTGACTGCGCCACCGACCCCCCGCGCTGTCCCGAAGGAGCCTGTACCGGCTATGTATCGAGTAATCACCTGCAATACCAATGGTATTCGCGCCGCAGCGCGAAAGGGCTTCTTCTCCTGGCTGGCCCAGCAGGACGCTGATGTCGTATGCATTCAGGAAATCAAGGCGAAGGAAGAGCAGCTCACCGACAGCGTGTTTTATCCTGAGGGTTACCATTGCTACTACAACGAAGCGGCCCGGCCCGGTTACTCGGGAACAGCTATTTTTTGTAAGCAAAAACCCCAGAAGGTGATCACACGGCTTGACTGGGAGATTGTCGACACTGAGGGCCGATATATTCAGGTGGATTTTCCTGGCCTCAGTGTGGTCTCGCTCTATGTGCCGTCTGGCTCCTCGTCGGAGACAGCTCAGGCTCGCAAAGACGGTTTTATGGGGCCTTTTTATGAGCATCTCGCCTCACTGCGTCGCAAGCGCAGACAATTTATCGTGTGTGCAGACTGGAATACCTGCCATCAAAACATTGATTTGAAAAATTGGCGCAGCAACCGAAAAAATTCGGGCTTTATGCCTCACGAGAGGGAGTGGCTGGACAGCATTTACGACAAGCTTGGGTGGGTCGATATTTTCAGGGAAATCACGGATCAGCCGGAGCTTTATACCTGGTGGTCGAATCGAGGGCAGGCTTGGGCTAATAATGTCGGCTGGCGTCTGGATTACATGCTCGTTACGCCGGGCTTGTCTGGCTCGGGGCTCAGGCAGTCTATCTATCGGGAGGAGCGTTTTTCAGACCATGCCCCGTTAGTCATAGACTTTGATATTCCGCAGCCGTCTTGACGCTGGCAGGGCGCCTGTAGCGACGCAGACCGAATGCACCCTTATCGTGGTGAGCTCGCCAGAGTATTGTTGAAAGCGGGCACAGGGCTTAGAGTGGCGCCTTGCACACAGGAGAGTAAAGCATGTTGATTCCTCAGGCCTACGCGCAGACTGCAGGACAGCAGCCACAGGGGGGCGGGCTGTTCCTGCCTCTCATGATGGTTGGCATTTTGTTGTTTATGTACTTCACGACGATTCGTCCGCAACGCAAACGTCAAAAGGAGCACGCCGCGATGGTAACGGCGCTCAAGAAGGGCGACGAAGTAGCGCTTTCTTCGGGCATGCTTGGCAAAATTAGTGGATTGGATGACAACTACCTGTTGTTATCGGTGGGCAATAATGTGGAGCTAAAGTTCCAGAAAGTTCATGTGACCTCGGTGCTGCCCAAGGGGACGTTGAAGTCCGTTGGTGTCGAGTCTGCTTGACTATCCGCCGCGCCTGAATTTGGCGCGGATCCCCACGCCGCTTCAGCTGTTGCCTCGCGCCTCAGAAAGGTGGGGTGCCGGTAAGAAGCTGTGGATGAAGCGGGACGATCTGACGGGTTCCGCACTCACCGGCAACAAAATCCGCAAGCTGGAATTTATCGCAGCGCACGCGCTGGAACAGGGCCTGTCAACGCTGGTCACTTGCGGCGGAGTACACAGTAATCATTGTCGTGCGACGGCCTTGGTGGCGGCTCAACTGGGGCTCGATTGTCATCTGGTGCTGCGCGCTGATGACGAGCCGGAGCAGCACACCGGCAACTTTCTGCTTGATCAACTGGCGGGGGCCAGCTACGAGATCTGGCCGGCCCGAGAGTGGGCAGGCAACCTGAAGACAATTTATGCGCGACTGGAATCGGACTTCAAGGCCTCCGGTCGGCCGG
>CALKEI010000118.1 GCA_938085095.1 uncultured Luminiphilus sp.
GCTGCAAAGGCGGGATCATCGGCAAGGTTGCGGGTCTCCAGGGGGTCGGCCTTTAGGTCGAACAGCTCGGGCGCGTAGCCGACATAAGCGTGGTATTTCCAGCGGGCATTCGCGACCATGAAGCCGCCGGAGGCCGAATTGGCCGCGTGATATTCGGAAAAAACAATCCTGTCGGCGTCATCCTGCTGTGCCGCGATCAGGAGCAAGGACGTGCCGGGCCATTCGGGATCGGACGGCAGATCAAAGGTGTCCGTGATGGTTGGTGCGGTGTCGAGCAGGCTGACCGGCGTCTGAACGCGCGCGCCTTGCGTAACGTCCGGCCCGGCAAGGATCAGCGGCACTTGCGTGGCCTCACGGTAAAGCACGGATTTCCCCCACCGCCCGCGCATTCCAAGGGTTTCGCCATGATCCGACGTGTAAATCACCAAGGTGTTCTCGGCTTGGCTCGACGCCTCAAGCGCGTCCAGTACCTTACCGATCTGGGCGTCGACGAATTCACACAGCGCGTAATAGGCGGCGATGGCGGCCCCTCGATTTTCGTCGGTGCCAAGTTCGGCGTCGCTGTCTTCAATATCGTTCATCCGCGTGACCCAAGGATGGGGCTGATACGCGGGCCCGGGACGAACGGCAGGCATCGGCATTTGCGCTGCGGGGTAACGGGAAAGGTAATCTTCGGGAACGGTCAGCGGAAAATGGGGTGCCACGAAACTGACAAAGGCGCACCACGGCTCTTTCTTTCGTGCCTCAGCACCAAGCCAATCGGCAGCGGCATCTGCCACACGCATGTCATAGGCATTATGTTTCGCCATTCCCTCGCCGATGGGACCCAACATTCCCGTCGCCTTGAGCGTTGTAGGCAGTGGGTTGCGGACCGAGCCCCAGACCTGACCAACACCACCGGCGATATGGAGCGGCAGGATCTGGTCATCAAATCCGGTTGGGTCGGCTTCGGACCGATAGTGCAGCTTGCCGATGCTGGTCACGGGAACGCCGCCCGATTGCAGCACATGACCCCACCCCGCGACACGCCCATCATAGGCATGAGCGTTATCCCAATACCTCGTCTTGTGCACATATCGTCCGGTGGCGACGGCAGCACGGGCCGGGACACAGATCGGACTTGGCGTGTAGGCGTTCTCAAACAGAGTGCCCCGTGCAGCCAGTCGGTCCAGATTGGGGGTTTTGGCACCGGGATGCCCAAGGGCGGACAAGGCAGCGGCTTGGTGTTCGTCGGCCATGATAAACAGGACGTTGGTGTATTGCTGTGTCACGCTGCCCTCCTCCCAAAGACCAATGTTGCTTTCACTCAACTTTCGAATCTGATACCCTAATATATATTTTTCAGCAACAATAATGTTGCGCACTCAACAATACAGGTCAACATGCTGATCACTGCCAAATCCCTTGAGCATCAACTTGAAAAAGTAAGAGAGCTGGAATCGCGACTGACGTTCAGACTGTCGGTGCTGAGCAAATTGCTGGACCATCAGGCACAAGAGCTTTTGGCCGATACCGACATTAACCTGACATCCTACAGGATTCTAAACGTTATCAATACGTTCACCGCTGCATCCATTTCAGATATCAGCCGTTTTTGCGGAATTGACCGCGCACAGGTAAGTCGTACGGCGGTCGATCTGCAAAAGCGCGGTTTGGTTGGGTTCACGGACGACCCCATCAGCAAGCGAAAGAAAATCGTGTCGCTAAGCCCCGATGGCGCTGAACTTCTTGAAACGCTTCATCCTAAGTTTCTGGCTCGTAACGCCGAATTTGATGACCTGCTTGGGCCTGAGCGGGTAAAGGCGCTAACAGAGGCGATCAATATCCTCAGCGAACATGTCACCAAATAGCTGCGGGTTTTCGGGTTAGGGCGCTGGCAGCCCGACATTGTCCGGGTGCGCATCTGCAAAGGCGGACATGCCGCGCGTCGCTTTGGCAATCTGTGTAATACGGCGATGGGCGGAGTAATCCACCCCCCACCGATCAGCGTTATAAAGCTGCGGGATCAGGCAGCAATCCGCCAGTGTTGGCGTTTCACCATAGCTGAAGGTCGCCCGTGCATCCTGCGCCAAGAGGACCTCTAGGTTGGCGAGACCATTGGCGATGAAATGTGTCATCCAATCCGCCTTGGCGGCGTTCGCGTCTTTGGTCAAATTGGCGGCATGGGCCGCCACGGAAAGGTTGCAGACGGGGTGAATTTCCATCGCGACGGCGTAAGACAATTGCCTGACCCGAAACTGGCCAAGGGCGTCATCAGGCAAAAGGGATGATCCATCGGTTGTGGCGTGGAGGTATTCTATGATTGCAAGGGACTGGGTTAGGAGATGGCCATCAATCAACAGCGACGGCAGGATGCCCTGCGGGTTCAACGTTAGGTAATCCGCCTCGCGATGCGCACCCGCTAACAGATCAACCGGAACGGCCTCATACGGTTGCACGAGCAGGTTCAGCGCAATCCGCACACGGTAGCTCGCCGAGGAGCGCCAGTAGTCGTAGAGGATGGGGGCGTCTGTCATTGCCTATCCCTTCATGATCCCTGCGGCGCAACAATATCGGGGTAGGTTGTTGCAAAAGCCGGATGATCCAAACCGCGCCGATAAATCCCCTGTAGCAGGGGCCATTGCGATAGATCGAGACCGGCACGTTCGGCGTTTCGAGCCTGGGGGATCAAGCAGCAGTCAGCAAACCCCGGCGCGTTGCCATGGCAAAATGCGCGTGTCGCGGGGTGATCCAGATGCGCTTCGAACGCATCAAACCCCCGCCGCACATAGCGGTGCATCCAGTCGGTCACATCACCCCCGCCACTGGCATCCTTCGCGACATCCATGTTGGTCACAACATGGGTTTCCAGCGCGATGATATGGGCAAGCATCCGGACTCGCACCCGTTCAGAAGGATCCGCGGGCAAAAGACGCGACGTAGGGCGGATGTCGTCGAGGTATTCGAGTATGGCAAGCGATTGGGGAATAACCAGCCCATCAATCTCTAGAACGGGCACAGTGCCTTGCGGGTTCAGCGCCATAAACGCGGGTGTGCGATGAGGCTTGCCAATGATTTCATGCATGCGCACCTCATGCGCTACCCCCTTGAGCGCCAGCCCCGCCCGAACCCGCCATGCGGCGGACGACTGCCAGCTGTCATGGAAGACGGGCTGCGTCATGGCGCGTCGCCGATGACAATCTGACCGCCCGCCGCATGAACCGGCACCGGATCAAGGCAGACGCCGAGGCCCAGCCCTTCCACACCTTCGCCCGTCTCGACCGAGAAACCTGCGGAATGGTTGGTGCAACGCAGGATGGTTTTATCCGCCGAGATCAGCTTATCGCCCTTGTGGTTCAGCGGCAGATACTGGTGCGGACAGGCATTGACATAGGCACGCGGCACGCCCGCTACCCGCACAAGGACCAGCGGAAAACCGTCAATCTCAAGGCAATGCGTCCCGCCATCCGGCACGGTATCCGCGGCACAGACCTGCGCCCCGACCGCAGGCGCGCCGCTGTAAGATTTCCACGCTTCAGACATCAGCCCTTCCCGAAATCAACTGCGGGCAGGATCGTGCCACTGCAGGCCCCAAACCCGACTTTGTAATCACCCTCGCAGACCCCCGTGATCTCAATCCGGTCGCCATCCTCAAGGAAACTGCGCGCGCCGCCCTCAACAGCAATCGGATCACGCCCGTTCCACGTCTGCTCCAGCAGCGAGCCAAAGCTGTCCGGCGTCGGCCCCGAGATTGTACCGGACCCCAGCAAATCACCCGTTTCCATCGCACAGCCCGATGAGGCGTGGTGCACCAGTTGCAGCGCAGAGGAATAATACATGTGCTTGTAGTTCGTGCGGCTGATCGTTGTTGCGGCCGCGTTGGACGGGGCCAGTGCGACCTGCATCTGGATATCGAAATTGTTGGGGCTGTCTTCTTGCAGATAAGGCAAAAGCGGCTTCACACGATCCGGCGCGGCGACGCGGAAAGGCTCCAACGCTTCGCGCGTCACGACCCACGGGCTGATCGTTGTCGCAAACGCCTTGGACTGGAAGGGGCCAAGCGGCTGGTACTCCCAGACCTGAATATCGCGCGCAGACCAGTCGTTCATCAGCACGTAACCAAAGATATTGTCATAGGCCTGCGCTGCCGTAACAGGCTGACCCATCGCATTGGGCGTGCCGACGATGGCCCCCAGTTCCAACTCGATATCCAGTTTGGCGCAGGGACCAAAGCGAGGCTCGGACTCCTGCGGACCCTTAAGCTGCCCGTTTGGGCGGTGAATATCCGTGCCCGACACTACGACCGTTGACGCGCGTCCGTTATACCCGATTGGGATATGCAGCCAGTTGGGCATCAGAGCATTGTCAGGATCGCGGAACATGGTGCCGACATTGGTTGCATGTTCTTTGGACGCGTAGAAATCCGTAAAAGAGCGTACAAAGATCGGGAGGTGAAGTGTCGCGTCGCTTTGCGCCACAAGTTGCAACGACGGATCGCCACCGTCCGCATCTAACAGGTCTGCAATCGTCGCCCGCGTCCCGGACCAAACCGCTTGAGGCAGCGCCATGAGCGGGTTCAACGTCCCCTGATCAAACACAGACGTCCCACCGCCTGGTGTCAGGATGCCGTCCTCCTCCAATGCCATCAGATCGAGGATCTGAT
>CALKEI010000119.1 GCA_938085095.1 uncultured Luminiphilus sp.
CCTGAGCGGCGATCGTTGCCAGCAACGCGGCGACTATAATCCAGTGCATGAGTATCGATTTCATTGCGCGGCCTCCACTAGCTGGCCGAGCTCAAAATCCGACTGGGGATTGAGCGCCGGGTTACCCACTTCAAAGCGCAATACGCCGTCAATATAAACCTGAAGCGGCTTGGCATAGACGCTGAACGGATCTTGATTCCACAGGACGACATCGGCCATTTTTCCGACTGCAAGAGAGCCTGTGTAATCATCAATCCCGAGCGATTTAGCGGCGTTGGAGGTGATCCAGCGAATCGCGCGCTCAGGGGGAATGTCGAGTCCGGCGCGATTGCCCCGCAACATCGCTTTAGCGGCTTCTTGGTTGAGTCGCTGTATGCCCTCATCCGAATCTGAGTGAACGATAGCGCAACCGCCTTGGGGTCGATCCACCAAAGCGATGTTTTCTTGAATCCCGTCGTAAGCCTCTATCTTAAATCCCCACCAGTCGGCCCACAGCGCGCCGCAGACGCCATTTGCAGCCAATTCATCAGCGACTTTGTAGGCCTCGACGCCATGGTGGAACGTGCCGACCCGATAGCCAAATTCCTCGGCCATATCGAGAATGGTCAACATTTCGTCGGCGCGATAGCAGTGCATATGCACCAGAATGTCTCCCCGGAGGGCCCCGGCGAGGGTGTCGAGTTCAAGGTTTCGCCGTGGGGGCGTATTGGTGAGCAGCGCAGAGGCGACTGACGCACCACTGCTATCACCTTCGGCTGCTGCGGCAGCATCGGTCACGGCTTGGTTGTAGCGATCCCAGTCTGCTTGATATCGTTGTGCGCGAATCCAGGCACTCCGGTAGGCGGCTACATTGCCCATTCGGGTCGACGGTGCTTGATTCCGCCCGCCATAAACCCGCTTTGGGTTCTCGCCGCAGGCCATCTTTAACCCGTAGGGGGCGTCTGGAAATTTCATGCCCTGATAGCTGATGGAGGGAACGTTTTTCAACGTCACACCGCGCCCACCAAACAGGTTGGCAGAGCCCGGCAGAATCTGCAGGGCGGTGACGCCACCGGCCAGCGCCCTCGTAAAACCGGGATCCTGTGGCCAGACGCTATGCTCAGCCCACACTTCTGCAGTGACCGGCGCAGTCGCCTCATTGCCGTCGCTATGCGCCGCAACGCCGGGTGAGGGGTAGACGCCTAGATGCGAGTGCACATCAATGAGCCCTGGTGTGATCCATTGATTGGTTGCGTCGACAATCCTCGTATTGGGAGCAACCTCACCACTGCCTACCCAGGTCACCTTACCGTCAGCGAGGTAGATGCTGGCGTTATCAAGTCGTTGGCCATCGCCGGTGAGCACGGTGGCGTTTTTCAGCAGTACGGGCGGGCCGACGGGGGCCTGATAGGTAGAGGGAAAGGCTTCGGCGTGTGCTTTTAGCGCCACACAGGCCAGCACGCCGGCCAGAAAGGGGAGTATCCGGTTCATAAACGAGATTCCCTATGCAGTGGCGGGACGATACCCCCAACAACGGGTTTTTGCCAATCCTTCCACCAAAATGCGCTACTCTCGGCGCTTTCTGACGATCAGCGCTGCCTGTCAGCGCAAGGAGCTATGGGTGCGTCGATTTGTTGATTTGTCGATTTATCTTGAGAACGAGGTCTTGAGTGACCCGCCCGCTATGAAGCCGAATATCGACTACATCACTCATGATATTGGGGCGCAGCAGATGGCGGCGTTCTTTCCGGGGCTAGAGAGCGAGGAGCTGCCAGACGGGGAGGGATGGGCGATCGAGTTCGTTCAGTTGTGTACGCATAATGGCACGCATCTCGATGCGCCTTACCACTTTCATCCCACCATGAACGAGCAGGCCGGAGGAAAGGAGCGGGCGATTACCATCGACGAGGTCCCCTTGGAGTGGTGTTTTCAGCCCGGGGTAAAACTCGATTTTCGTGAGTTTCCAGACGGCTATGTGGTGACGGCGGCTGATGTTGAGGCTGAGCTAAAGCGCATCGACCACACGCTCGCGCCTCTAGAGATCGTTGTGGTGAATACCGCTGCTGGCGGCGCTTACGGACAGGACAACTTTGTTAGTAAAGGCTGCGGGATGGGGTATGAGGCGACGATGTTTCTGCTCGAACAGGGTATTCGCGTCACCGGCACCGATGCCTGGAGCTGGGACGCTCCTTTTGACCAGACCGCAGCGCGCTATGCCGAAACCGGCGACGCCAGCCTGATCTGGGAGGGGCACAAGGCGGGACGTCATATCGGATACTGCCATCTCGAAAAGCTGCACAACCTCGAGGCCTTGCCCGCTAGCGGATTTACGGTCAGTTGCTTCCCCCATAAAATTCGCGGTGCATCTGCGGGCTGGACCAGAGCGGTGGCGATCGTCGACGAGTAGCACTCAGGCAAGCGCCTTCAGGGTGGCGTAGGCCCCCAAGGCTTCCTCTCGGGCGGTTTTATGATCCACCATTGGCAAAGGATAGGTTTCGCCCAGCGCAATACCCGCCTCGGCAAGTACCTCGGCAGGCGCCTCCCAGGGTTTATGCAAGTACTTGTCAGGGAGGCCTGCGATCTCGGGGACCCATCTGCGGGTATAGCCGCCCGTCTTGTCGAACTTTTCTCCCTGCGCAATGGGGTTAAAAATACGAAAGTAAGGCGATGCATCCGCCCCTGACCCCCCCACCCACTGCCAGCCGCAGGCATTTGAGGCGAGATCGGCATCCACAAGACAATCCCAGAACCAGGCTTCTCCCTGCCGCCAATGGAGCAGCAGGTGCTTGGTCAGAAATGAAGCAACAACCATTCGCACTCGGTTATGCATAAATCCGGTTTGCCACAGCTCACGCATGCCTGCATCGACAATGGGATAACCCGTTTGACCCGTCTGCCATGCCGCGAGGCGCTCGGTGTTATCTGCCCAAGGGAAAAAACTGAATTTCGGGTTAAACGCCTCGTCGGGCATGCTCGGAAAATGAAATAGCAGGTGGTAGCAAAACTCTCGCCAGCCAATCTCGCTCAGAAATTTATCGATCGATCCGGAAGTATCTGCTTGTTCGCGTTTCGCCGCTTGTGCGGCGTGCCACACCTGCCGGGGCGAGATGTTGCCGTAGCGGAGGTAGGGCGACAGTCTGGAAGTGTTGGGCTCGGAGGGGATGTCTCGACCTTGCCCGTAATCCTGTACATGATCATTTAAAAAGCGCGCGAGCTGCTCCTGGGCACCCGATTGGCCCGGCTGCCACAGGTCGTTCCATCCGTGGGCCCAGTTGGGCGCAGAGGGCGTGAGTTGCCAGTCGTTAATATCCTCTGAGCGGGGTGTTTTGGCGTGGGCAGTGAGCGTTGGTGATGGCAGAGGGTAATGGGGCTCGGGGCGCCGATTGCAGGCCCGCCAGAAGGGCGTGAACACCTTGAAGGGCGTGCCGCCGCCCGTGGCAACATCCTCGGGTTCGAAAAGTAAGGTGCC
>CALKEI010000120.1 GCA_938085095.1 uncultured Luminiphilus sp.
CATTGGAACCGTGCGTGATATCCATGATCGTAAAAATCGATTGTTCTTTCCGAAACAATCAGCTTTCCAATGCGACCGTGAAATGACTACAGTGAGCCTTGTGGTACATCGTTTAATTGAGGACAGCATGATGAAAGTGACGTTAATAAAAACGGCGATCGTGCACACCGCACTGGCCGCGGCTCTGGTGGCCTTGCCCGTCGTTGAATCCATGGCACGCAGCACGCCCAAAAGTACGCAAGCCTGGTGGCCTGCCAGTCTTGACCTGACGCCTTTGCGACAGAATGAGCACAGCGCTAACCCGCTAGGGGAAGACTTTGATTACGCAGCGGAATTTGCACGACTCGATCTCGAGGCTCTGAAGGCTGACATCAATGAGACGCTGACTACCTCGCAGCCATGGTGGCCGGCCGATTATGGTAACTACGGGCCTTTTTTCGTTCGTATGGCATGGCACAGTGCCGGTACCTATCGCACTACCGACGGTCGGGGGGGCGCTGATGGTGGTCAACAACGATTTGAGCCGTTGAACAGCTGGCCCGATAACGGCAACCTCGACAAAGCTCGTCGTCTGCTATGGCCCATCAAGCAACAATATGGCAACCAGATTTCCTGGGCTGACCTAATGGTGCTCGCGGGCAACGTTGCGATGGAAAATATGGGCTTTACGACCTTTGGTTTTGCTGGCGGTCGCACCGATGATTGGGAGCCCGAATGGGTTTACTGGGGGCCCGAAGCCAAGATGCTGGCTGACGAACGGTACGCCGAGGGTCGGCAGCTGCGCTCAGGGTTGGCCGCAGTACAGATGGGTCTGATTTACGTGAACCCCGAAGGTCCCAACGGCAACCCTGATCCGCTACTGGCCGCACACGATATTCGCGAGACCTTCGGCCGCATGGCAATGAATGACGAAGAGACGGTGGCGCTGATCGCGGGCGGACACTCGTTCGGCAAAGCGCATGGTGCGCACAAGCCTGATGACTGTGTTGGCCCTGAACCCACCGGTGAGGCGATTGTTGAGCAGGGCTTTGGCTGGAAGAACACTTGTGGCAAAGGTAATGCTGAAGACACGGTGACCTCCGGTCTCGAAGGGGCTTGGACCGCGACGCCCACCCAGTGGTCCATCATGTATTTAGCCAATCTGTTTGCTTACGAGTGGGAGCAAACCCGCAGTCCCGCCGGTGCTTTGCAGTGGCAACCCAAGGATGGTGCGGCAGCTGGCACGGTGCCCGATGCACATCTTGAGGGTGTGGGTCACGCGCCGGTGATGTTCACCACCGATCTGTCGTTAAAGTTTGACCCCAGCTATCGTGAGATCTCGCAGCGATTCCTCGCCAATCCCGAGGAGTTTGAGTTGGCCTTTGCCAAGGCGTGGTTCAAGCTGACCCACCGCGATATGGGACCGAAGATTCGTTACCTTGGTGACGACGTACCCGACGAGGTGCTGGCTTGGCAAGATCCGCTGCCAGCGCGCGACTACAAGCTGATCAGCGATCGTGACGTTCGCAAGCTAAAGTCAGCGATTGCTGAGAGTGGGCTGACCAATACCCAGCTGGTGAACACGGCGTGGGCTTCGGCTTCAACCTACCGTGGCACCGATATGCGGGGTGGTGCTAATGGTGCGCGTATCCGCCTTGCGCCGCAGAACCAGTGGGCCATTAATAATCCCGCTGCACTCTCGGAGGTGATTACGGTACTCGAGGAGGTGCAAGATGAGTTCAATAGCGAGCTCTCTTTCGGTAAGCAGGTCTCGTTGGCAGACGTGATCGTCCTCGCAGGAAATGTGGCGGTTGAGCAGGCTGCCGAGGAGTTTGGTGTGGAAGTCTCGATTCCTTTCACCCCGGGTCGTGTTGATGCAACTGAAGGCTCCGTGGATGTCAGCTCTATGTCCGTGTTGGAACCGCGCCAGGATGGCTTCCGAAACTACATGGCCGATCTGGGCTTTATGACACCAGCCCAAGCGCTGATCGACAAGGCAGATATGCTGAACCTGACCGTGGCAGAGATGACCGCATTACTGGGTGGTCTTCGTGGGATGAATGCCAACGCGGATGGAAGCGACCATGGCGTGTTGACTGACCGGCCCGGGGTTCTGAGCAATGACTTCTTTGTCAATCTGCTCGATATGAACACCGTATGGGGGCCTTCTGCAGAAGCTTATGTGTTTGAAGGCCGCGATCGTCAGTCAGGTGCGCTGAAATGGACCGCAACGGAATTCGATCTGGTATTTGGATCCAATTCTGAGCTGCGAGCGGTGGTGGAGTTTTACGCCTTTGACGAGAGTCGCCAGCGTTTCGTCAAAGATTTTGCCAGCGCATGGACCAAAGTGATGGACGCGGACCGGTTTGATATTGAAGACTCCGGAAACGTTGTAGTGAGCGCCGCGCAGTAGGGGCGGCTGGCTCGACAGAAAAGCCCCGCTGTTGCGGGGCTTTTTTTATTTACATTTAAGTGGGGACCAACTTTTTTTGACGCTCAGCTGAGCGCTGCAACAGGATGCGTTCAGCGTTGTGACCTTTTGTGGCAGGCAGCCGCTCAGGCGGAAGGTCGAAAGTCTGAGCGACCCTGAAGATTTTCTGATGCCTCTATCGATGCCCATATCGGCGGAGTAGTGGGTAGTGAGTCATCCGCAGGCAAGGGGATGGTAGGGCTCCGGCGTCCACCTCGCTGCTTGAGAATCTTGATCTGACGATAGCCATCAAGCTGGATCTTCAAGCTGGCAGGAGAAGCTTGTTCCAGAGCATCGGAAGAGCGAAATAGCACGGCGAGTGTTCCGTGACTGGCGGCGGCTAGCTGTATTTTACGCAGCTCGGCGTAGCGGTAATCTGTCGCACCAAGCCAGACAAATACCGCACTGCAGGTGCTGCTGCGTAAAGCCTGCTCCGTTGACCACAGAATCTCGTCGCGGCTTCGGGGATGTACCAGCATGATTTCCTGAAGATCGATCCCCTCACTGGTAAGGAGTGGGGCATAAGGCGTGTAGGGAGGGTCAATAAAGACCTGCCAGCGGCCTTGGCCGGACAGGCGCTTCATCATGGGCATGAATATGCCCATAGCGTCCAGTCCACACTGGTCACTGATGACTTCAATAGACCCCCCGAGTGGCCAGCCGCTGTTATACAATTGCGCGTCTAGCGCATCAAAGCCCGTTCTGATGCCAGAAAAAGGCTGCGTTTCGCCGTTTGCGGCTATGGTATCGGGGTGCAGAAAAGCCCGATTCTGTTGGCCGACCCCGGATGGCGCCATGCCGTGTTGATCCATACCTCGCCAGGTGTCGGCACGGCGGAAAATATCTTCAAGTAGATAGTTCATGATGTACTCCCATTTCACGCTGTTGTGTCAGATCACCGTCGCCGAAGTAGGGTTTGCAGGTGAGTCGGCCATAACAGTAAAAATACTGTATAAATAAACAGTATTTGAGCGTGATGAAAAAAGCAAGTGAGAATTTTTCGGACTGTCGTGAAACGCGACAGGTCCATCGCTCGGCCCTCTCAGATCCGCGTTTTCGGCGTTATTACCCCGTGAGCTGGTTCTCGAGTCTGGGTGCGTGGGTGCTGCGCTTTCTGCTCGGATGGAGCGCATGGGAGTTGACCCATTCGGCCACTTGGGTGGGCCTTGTCGGAGCACTGATGCTTGCACCGGCACTGCTTCTCTCCCCCTGGTTCGGTATTTTGTCTGACAGGGTCAATCCGCGGCAGGGTCTGCGTTTGTCCATGGTCATCCACAGCGCGATTACCTTGACGGGCGCTATCGCCACTTGGTCGGGGTGGTATGACCGCACCGCACTCCTTATTTTGGCGGCGACGCTGGGAGTCGCTACGTCGTTGCATTCGCCAATGCGACTGGCATTAGTGCCTTTATTGGTACCCCGAGAGGCCTTGCCCAGTGCAGTGGGTTACTCTGCGATGTCCTTCAATATCGCCCGTATGGTAGGACCTGCCCTGGGGGCCACGCTGGTCGCACAGGTCAATATCAGCGCCGCATGGTGCGTCGCTATGCTGCTGTTCATGGTTTCTTTCTGGGGGTTGTCACAGCTGACGGTAGAGCGTGATACGCCAGCGGGGCCATCCACTTCCTACCTTGACCAACTCGTGGCGGGTTTTCGGCACCTGTTGGAACGCACAGATCTCAGGCTTTTACTGGCACTGACCGCTTTAAATGGCTTGCTGGGACGCACGATTATCGAGCTCCTGCCTGCTCTGTCGGGACAGGTGTTACGGGGTGGGTCGGCCGACTTGGCGGTGCTGGTCGCTATGGCCGGTCTGGGTTCTGTTTTGGGGGGCTTATTGGTGAGCCGGCAGGCCGCGGACCTGAGTCGCTTGCTGACACTGGTGTGTATGGCGATCTCGCTAGCTGCCCTGAGCCTGATCAGCTTGCAGTGGTTCACTGGGTTGACTGGATTGGCGGTATGGGTGTCCAGTCTGAGTGTGGTCACCACGATAGCCGGTACCGGGTCACAGACGCTGATACAGCTCACTGCCAAAAGTGAGTACCGGGGTCGTGTCATGAGCGTCTGGACGATGCTCGCGATGGGAGCACCTGCACTTGGTGCAGCACTCCTCGGCGCCGGAGTCGATGGGTTTGGCTTTTCC
>CALKEI010000121.1 GCA_938085095.1 uncultured Luminiphilus sp.
GTTGGACTACGCGCGGATTGCGGTGCCGATTGCAGCCATTGTGTTGGCGGTCATGCGCGCCAGCGGTTATTTTCTCGGCAATTACTTTATGAATATCGTAGCCCGAGGCGTTGTCCACCGTTTGCGAACGCAGGTCTTCGATGTCTTGATCAGAGTGCCCAAGCCGTTCATTGATGGTCACACCCACGGCGAGCTGGTGTCCAAGCTCACCTTCAACGTAGAGCAGGTCAGTGGGGCGTCGTCCGAGGCGCTGAAAACGATTTTGCGCGATGGCCTCACCATCGTGGCGTTGATCAGTTACATGCTGTATCTCAACTGGAAGCTGACGCTGGTTTTTTTCGCAATCACGCCTGCGATGGCCGGTGTGGTGCTGGCAGTAGGGCGGCACTTTCGTCGCTATAGCCGGCGTATTCAGGACTCCATGGGCGAGGTGACCCAGCTCAGCAATGAAAGCATGCACGCCTTCGATGAGATTCGCATGTTTGCTGCGACCGACCAGCAGAGTGCGCGCTTCCGTGCCGCAAGTGAGTTCAACCGCGTGCAGAGCCTGAAGCTCGCCTTTGTGCAGGCAGTTTCCACGCCGATTGCACAGGTCTTGTTGGCCGTGGCATTAGCTGCCTTGTTTTGGTTTGCCCTGGACCCCGCTATCCTCGCCGGCTTCTCGGCGGGTTCATTGGTAGCGTTCATTGCCGCGGCAACGCAGTTGGGCAAGCCCATTCGGACGCTGACCAACGTGCAGAGCATTATTCAGCGGGGTCTGGCCGCTGCGGAGGATCTGTTTGCGCAAATCGATACACCGCTAGAGGTCGATAATGGCCGCCTCAGTTTGGAGCGGGCGCGCGGTGAGATTGTGCTCGAGCAGGTCAATTTTGCCTATCCAGGCACAGACCAGCTGGTATTGCAGGACCTCAATTTGCGCATACCAGCGGGCAAGATGGTCGCGTTTGTAGGGCGTTCTGGAGCGGGTAAGAGCAGCCTGATTAATTTGTTGTGCCGCTTCTACGATCCGACCTCGGGGCAAATACAGCTGGATGAGCAGCCAGTAGAGCGTTACCAGCTGGCCGATTATCGCCGTCAGTTCGGACTCGTCTCTCAGCGCGTCGTACTGTTCAGCGATACGGTCCGCGCCAATGTGGCCTTTGGGCAGCTCGATCACGTCGATGATATTGCACTTCGCCAGGCGCTAGAAACGGCTCAAGCCTGGTCGTTTGTCGAGGCCCTGCCCAACGGATTGGATGCCACCCTGGGCGATGGGGGAAGTGGTCTGTCAGGTGGACAAAAGCAGCGCCTCGCGATTGCGCGCGCGGTCTTAAAGGATGCGCCGATTCTGGTGCTCGACGAGGCCACTTCGGCCTTGGACAACGAGTCTGAGGCGGCCATTCAGGCATCGCTGGAGTCCATTTCGACTGGACGCACGACGCTGGTGATTGCGCACAGGCTGTCAACCGTTGAGCGCGCTGACATGATTGTGGTGATGGACGAAGGCCGCATTGTGGCGACGGGTCGCCATGCAGAGCTCGTCGCGGCAGAGGGTCTGTATGCCAGTCTCTACCAGCAGGGTTTCGCCGCCTCATGACCTTGCTGCGCAGCACGCTGGAGCGCCTTGTGAATCACATCTGGTATCGCGGCAGCGTGCTGTCTTGGTGCCTGCTGCCCTTGAGTTGGCCTGTTGGTTGGGTTGTGCGACGTCGACGCAGACAGGCGCCCGCCAAGGGGAGTACCCCGTCCGGGGTAAGCGTGATTGTCGTGGGCGGACTGACCGCTGGCGGCACGGGCAAGACGCCGGTGCTGATTGCGCTGGGTAAATGGCTTAGGGAGCAAGGCTATCGCGTGGGTGTGGTCAGTCGCGGTTACAAAGGGCAAAACGGGTCTGACCCTCATTGGGTAACTGAGCTCGATTCAGCGGCACTAGTGGGCGATGAGCCGGCGCTGATCAGGCGCGATTTAAAAGTGCCCGTGTTGATTTGTCGTGATCGCAACATGGCGCTTAATACTCTCGTTCAGGAAGGACAGGTTGACGTGGTGCTCTCCGATGACGGGTTACAGCACTATGGCATGCCGCGCGATGCGGAGATCGCAGTGCTCGACGCTGAAAGAGGGCTCGGCAATGGCCGTCTCTTGCCGGCTGGGCCCCTTCGCGAACCAGGCAGTCGCCTGGCCAGCGTTGATTGGGTGCTTGAGCGCAACAGTGATGATCCCGATCGGGGATTTTGCTACCAACCCACTGTCGCTTCTCACCCTGCGTCGTGCCGGACTGTGCCCTGGCAAAATTGCCTGACAGATTGGCGTCAGCAGCCAGTCGTTGCGCTGACCGGGCTGGGGCAGCCCGAGCAGTTTTTCAAGATGCTGGCTGAGCAAGGCCTGAGTTTGCGCACGGTAGCGTTAGCTGACCATGAGACGATTACTGGGGCGCATCTGGAGTCCTGCGACGAGCCAGTGATACTGGTCACGGCCAAAGACGCGGTGAAGTTGCCCCGTGATACTGACCCACGGGTCTGGGTGGTAGAAATTGAGGTGGCCTTGCCGGCATCATTGCTGGCAAGACTGGAGGGGCTTTTGCCCGCGCCCGCACAAGCAGGCTGCTGAGAAAAAGATGTTCGACATTATTATTCCTGCCCGTTTTGGTTCTACCCGATTACCCGGCAAGGCGCTGCGAACGATCGCGGGTAAGCCCATGGTGGCGTGGGTATGGGAGCGGGCGATGCAGGCCGGGGCGCGGCAGGTGGTGATCGCCACCGATGATGATCGTATTGCCGACGAGATGACGGCTCGCGGCGCCGAGGTGGCCATGACGCGCAGTGACCATGTCTCGGGTACCGACCGGCTCGCCGAGGTGGTCGATCAGCTGTCACTCGCAGACGACGCGGTGGTGGTCAATCTTCAGGGTGACGAGCCTTTGATGCCGGTAGCCAACATTCAGCGCGTGGCCAGTATGCTCAATGAAACGCTCGCTGCTGATATGGCGACTTTAATGGAGCCAGTGGGGTTGGTAGAGGCGGCAAAAGAATCTGTTGTGAAGGTGGTGGCAAGTGATACGGGTCGGGCGCTGTATTTCTCGCGCGCGGTCATTCCGGCACATCGTGATGCGGGTGAGCCTGCTCGACGGTTTCGGCACATTGGGCTGTACGCTTATCGAGCCGGGTTTCTGAAAACGTTTGTCGGGTGGCCTCCTGCGGTGGCGGAGCAAAGTGAATCGCTGGAACAGCTCCGCGCGCTGGCGCATGACGCACATATTCAGATTGAGCTGGCCCCGGAGCCCGTGCCAGCGGGGGTAGATACGGAGGATGATCTCGTTGCTGTGCAGGACTTACTGAGCGCCGGGAGCTGATGCGGTGACTGTGACCGCCAACTTGACCGCCCTGAATACGCTGCAGCTAGCAGCCACCGCGCAGCGCCTTGTGACCGTAACGTCGCAGGAGCAATTGCAGGCTGAGCTGGCGCAGGCAGTGGCTGCGGAACCCATCAATGTGTTGGGGGGTGGCAGTAATGTGGTTCTCCACAAGATGCTGCCTGGCACAACGCTTCTGATGAACATCATGGGAAGAGAGGTGCTCTCCGATGATGGTCGTCACGTGATCGCAAGAGCAGGCGCCGGCGAGAGCTGGCATGAGTGGGTTCTGTGGTGCCACCACCGCGGATTTCATGGGTTGGCCAACCTTGCCCTGATCCCCGGCTCGGTCGGCGCGGCGCCGATACAGAATATCGGTGCCTATGGTATCGAGGTCGCTCAGTGTATAGAGGCAGTCCACGCGACGCATCGTGAGACGGGGGAGAGTGCGATCTTGTCCCCTGATAAGTGTGAATTTCGCTATCGTGACAGTGTTTTCAAGCATCCGCAGGGCGAGGGTTGGATTATTACAGCGGTGGATTTTGCATTGGATCGCGGCGCGCCGGTGGAGGCAAACTACCCAAGCCTGAGGGCGCGTCTGAGTGAGGCGACACTGACCCATGACGCGGTACTGGCATCAGTGATGGCGATTCGGCGCGAGCGATTGCCCGACCCGGTGATTACGCCCAATGTCGGCAGTTTCTTTAAAAATCCCGTCATTTCGCTGCAAGATGTCGACATTTTGCGACAAAACTTTCCGGAAGTGCCCGTATACCCGGGCCCTGATGCGGGCATGAAGGTGTCCGCAGCGTGGCTGATCGATCAATTGGGTTGGCGGGGAGAAGAGCGCGGTGGGGTAAGGGTGTCAAGTGATCACGCGTTGGTTCTGGAAGGCTGTGGGGCGAGCTCTGCGGTCCCCTGGTTGTCGCTGGCAGAGGCCATCTCCAGCAGTGTTGAGGACGCCTATGGCGTGTCACTTGAGCTCGAGCCGCGCGTGATGGGCCGGTCGGACTAAACGGCCTTGGCATGACGGACTTTGATGCAGAATCGTATCTGGCTCAGCTGACCTCTCGTCCAGGTGTCTATCAGATGTTTGATGCCACCGGTGAGCTGCTGTATGTCGGCAAAGCCAAAAATCTGAAAAATCGGGTAACAAGCTACTTCCGAGCATCAGGCCTGTCGGCCAAGACGATGGCGCTAGTGGCCCGGATTGGCAATATCGAAGTCACGGTGACCACCACCGAGCGTGACGCGTTGCTCCTAGAGCATAACCTGATCAAGCAGTATCGGCCGCCCTATAATATTTTGCTCAAGGACGACAAGTCCTATCCTTACATTTATCTGTCTTCAGAAGACCGCTGGCCGCGGCTCAGTTTTCATCGGGGCACGAAAAGAAGGAAGGGCGATTATTTTGGTCCTTATCCGAGTGCCGGCGCGGTGCGCTCGACCCTGCACCTGATGCAAAAGGTGTTCAAGGTGAGGCAGTGTCGCGACAGTTATTTTCGCAATCGGTCCCGCCCCTGTCTGCAATACCAGATTGGGCGCTGCTCTGGCCCGTGCGTGGGGTTGGTGTCCGATGAGGACTATCAGGAGCAGATCGACAAGTCGGTGCTATTTTTAAACGGCCGCTCACACGATCTGATGACGCGGCTCGCTGATGACATGGAGGTGGCGGCGGCCGAGTTGGAGTATGAAAAAGCAGCGGAAATTCGTGACCAGATTACGCAGCTTCAGAATGTGCAGGCGACCCAAAATATAGAGGGTACGAGAGGGGATCTCGATCTCATGGCGGTCTTCACGGAGCATGGCCATGCGTGCGTACAGGTGCTCTTTGTGCGCGAGGCAAGGGTACTGGGGAGCCGAAGCTATTACCCACAGATTCGCCTCGATGAGTCCGCTGAAGCCATTCTTGAGGCGTTTATGCCGCAGTTCTACCTCTCGGGTCAGCAGCAGATTCCACAGGAAATTGTGACCAGCCATGCGCTGTCAGATGGCGCACTGCTCGAGGAGGCGCTGGGTGCAGAGGCGGGTCGCAAGGTGCTAGTCAGGGACAGGGTTCGAGATGCGCGGGCGCGTTGGCTGCAAATGGCTGAGCAGAACGCACAAAATAACCTCCGTTCATTTCTTGCCGGCAAACAAACAATGGCGGGTAGGCTAGAGTCGCTGCGCCGTGCTCTCGATCTCGAGAACATTCCAACGCGAATGGAGTGCTTCGATATCAGTCACAGCTCTGGTGAGGCGACGGTGGCTTCCTGCGTGGTCTTCGACGGTAACGGCGCCTGCAAGGCCGATTACCGCAAGTTCAATATTGAAGATGTCGCAGCTGGAGACGACTACGCGGCAATGCAACAAGCATTGGAGCGTCGGTACAAGCGGCTTGCCAATGGCGAGGGCCGACTTCCAGACATATTGTTTATCGATGGTGGTAAAGGTCAGGTCAGTCAGGCCCGCCAGGTATTGGCGACCTATGACATTACCAGCGTCAAAATTGTTGGAGTAGCGAAGGGAACTACCCGTAAAGCGGGCTTTGAAACCCTCATTGATGCGGACTCCGGCGCAGAGATGCGTTTGCGCGGCGATCACCCCGGGCTGCATCTGATCCAGCAAATTCGTGACGAGGCGCATCGCTTTGCAATCAGCGGCCATCGGGGTCGGCGCGCGAAGGCGCGCAAACAGTCATTACTAGAGGATATCCCCGGGGTGGGAGCCAAGCGCCGGCGCGAGTTGCTGCGCCATTTTGGCAGCGCTAAAGCGATAGAAAATGCGAGCGTGGAGGAGCTCTCTAAAATTAAGGGAATCAGTGCCGCGGTGGCGAACGTGATCTACGACCATTTGCATACCGTCAACGACTAGGCGCACACAGCGCATCAGCTGTGTCAGAATTAGAGCGTGATACCGGGGGCCGTGACTTGCCACAGAACTTACCCAATTTACTGACCGGGCTGCGCATCGCGGCGATTCCGCTGATGGTGGTCTGCTATTACCTGCCTCAACCGATTTCGACAGTCGGTGCGGCGGTGGTGTTTATTGTCGCGGCGGTAACGGATTGGTTCGATGGCTGGGTGGCGCGGCGCATGGGTCAGACGTCTCAGTTCGGTGCGTTTCTTGATCCGGTTGCCGACAAACTGTTAGTGACGGTGGCGCTGATTCTGCTGATGCATCGTATGGACAACGTGTTGATCACCTTGGCCGGGATGGTAGTGATCGGCCGCGAAATTGTGATCAGCGCCCTGCGCGAGTGGATGGCGCAGCTGGGTAAACAGGCGTCGGTCGCCGTGAGTGGCATTGCCAAGGTAAAGACCGGTGTGCAGATGACGGCGATCCCTATTTTGATTTGGTACCCCTCCTGGCCAGCTGTGGAGGAGATTCGATTGCTGGGGCTGTTCCTGCTGGCGTTGGCCGTTATTCTGACGCTGTGGTCGATGACGCTGTACTTTCGGGCGTTCCTGGCGACGCTTGAAGAGCAGCCATCCCCGCCAGAAGGTTGACGTCGCGGGAGGCAGGCCTACAATCAGCGGTATGCGGGAATAGCTCAGTTGGTAGAGCGCAACCTTGCCAAGGTTGAGGTCGCGAGTTCGAACCTCGTTTCCCGCTCCACTTTATCGATCGCCTCCTACCTCGGGCGCAGAGAGCGCTGTTGAGTATTTGATCTCTTCCATAGAGAGCAGCGCCGTGACTTTGAAGATCTTTACCTCTGCGATGAGGCTTTGGTAAAAACGATCGTATGCTTTTGCATCCCCAACGCGCACCTTGAGAAGGTAATCGACTTCTCCGGCGAGGCGGTGAGCCTCCATGACCTCGTGGCGTGACTGCACGGCATCGAGAAACTGTTGTTGCCAGGTCGCATCGTGCTCGCTTGTCTGAATTAAGATAAAGAAGCAGGCGTTAAGACCGAGCGATTCAGGGTCGCATAGCGCAACTTCACGCCTGATCACGCCTCGTTGCTTCAGCTTTTTAATGCGATTCCAGATAGGGGTTTTGGTAGAGCCGTTGCGTTTGGCCAATTCGTCGAGCGAAAGCGTGCT
>CALKEI010000122.1 GCA_938085095.1 uncultured Luminiphilus sp.
CTCATGCACCCCGCGCGCCTTCATGACCTTGAACAAAATGGCGAGATAAATCGGCATCGCGGGTATGGCGGCCGACGCCTGTGTCACCACCGCCTTCAGCACCGATACCCGGGCATCACCGCCCAGCGGGGCCAACTGCTCGCGGAGCCCGACCACCCGCCGGTCAAGATCCTGTTTTGCCGCACCAATAGTGCCGTGCCAATAAATATCCCAGGTCATCTTTTCGCCGATGTAGGTGTATGCGGTGGTTTTAGCCCCCTCGGCCAGCACATCCGCCTCGGCCAGAGCGGTAATCCACATCTCCCAATCCTCGCCTCCCATTACCGCCACCGTGTGGTCAATCTCTTCTTGAGTGGCCGCCTCGAGATGAAAATCCTGAATCGCTTCCTTATCGGTATTCACGCCCTTTTGAGTCGTGGCTTGGCCAATGGGTTTCAGAGTCGAATTGAAGACCTCACCGGTTTTGGGGTGGGTGCGCCGGGGCGCTGCGAGGCTGTAGACCACCAGATCGACCTGACCGAGATCGGCCTTGATGAGATCGATCACCTTCGCCTTCATGTCGTCGGAAAATGCGTCACCGTTCAGACTCTTGGCATAGAGGCCCGCTTCGTCAGCCATCTGATGAAACGCCGCCGAGTTATACCAGCCCGCAGTGCCCGGTTTGCGTTCCGTGCCCGGCTTTTCAAAAAACACCCCTAGGGTCGCAGCGCCCGAGCCAAACGCTGCTGTAATGCGTGAGGCAAGCCCGTAACCCGTCGAAGCGCCGAGCACCAGCACGCGTTTCGGGCCATCAGCGATCTCACCGTGACTTTGGACATGCTCCACCTGCCGTCGCACGTTCTCGAAACACCCCGTGGGGTGCGTTGTGGTGCACAGAAAACCGCGAACTTTAGGCTGAATGACCATAGCGGACGCTCCAGAAAAACGAGCGAGAAGTCTAGCATGCAGGGGGGGTTACGTAGCACACTCTATGGCACCGTCAGAGTGCGCAATCCGCGCTGTGACGTTAGCGCACAACAGGCCCAACTGGTTCGGGCACACGATAAAAATGCTTTAGGAGATCACGATGCAACTCGACACTGCCATCCTCGCGCCGGCCGCAGTCCTAGCCGGCTGGACCATGATTGTTTTTCTCTGGATGCTCTCTAGGCGCCTGCCTGCCTTCGCCGCCGCGGGGATCAAATTAGGCGAGGCGCCCGCCGGTATGCGCGGGGGTGACAGTGAGGCGCAAATGCCCGCCAAGGCGAACTGGCTCTCGCACAACTACACGCATCTTATGGAGCAGCCCACCGTCTTCTACCCCGTGGTAATCATGCTCGCTTTGATGGGGGATGGCTCGGCACTCAGCGTCAATCTTGCCTGGGCTTACACCGGTATCCGGATCCTGCACAGCCTGTGGCAAGCCAACGTGAACACTATTCCCGTCCGCTTTGCTCTGTTCGCGCTGTCAACATTGTGTCTGATCGGTCTCGCCGGGCAGGCACTCATGCAGGCGCTGTAAGGTATGTCAGGAGCGGGCATTACCCCTGCCCGCTTCTAGCCCCACCATCTGTCTGGCCCGTCCAGCGAGCGAGGTCTTCCGGCGTATCAATGTCGGTCACGTAGTGGACATTGTCGGTTTGCCATTCGAGTAACCAGTCCGGGGAGTGGTGCCGCCACGCACCGCTGCCGAATTCGCCTTCGCCACTGGCGATGCTCGCCGCGATCTTGCGACTGAACAGTACCGGGTTGCCGGGCCGACTACCGACAATGGGCCCCACAAATTCAATGCACTCCGCGGCGTGCTTGTAAGCGCCGATCAATGCGACGAGATCCGCACGGGTCAGCAATGGCATATCAACCGGCAATACCATGACGGCATCGACCCCGTCATTGAGCGCCGCCACGCCTAGCCGAAGCGAATCTGACTGGGTATGGTCTTCGCCCGACTGCGTCACCTGCGAAAGGTCGACGTTTTCAAGCAGCGGCGCTAGCTGCTCCTGAAAGTGACCTGTGACCACCACCAGGTCATCCACACCGGCCTCGCGCAGCACACGCAGGTTGCGGAGAATCAGCGCCTCGCCACCCACTTCGATCAGTGCCTTGGGCTGACCGCCCAGTCGCCGGCCCTCTCCCGCCGCGAGGAGTACCCCACCGAGTCGAAGCCGCCCGCGACGACAAGCACCCGGCTCACAGCCGTCAGCGTCTGTCACATGACCATCCGTTTCACATCGGCCAGCAAAGCAGTCACATCGGTGAGGAATCGACCCCCATCGCCACCGTTGACGACTCGATGATCATAGGACAGCGCCAGCGGTAACAGGGTGTGAGGCCTAAAGACTTCTCCGTCCCATACAGGCTGAACAGCGGCACGACCCACACCCAGAATGGCGACTTCTGGGACATTGATAATGGGCGTGAAGCCTCTTCCTCCTACGGCGCCGAGACTACTCACCGTAAAGACACCGCCCTGCATGTCAGTGGGCGTGAGCTGCTTGTCTCTCGCTTTATCTGCCAGCGTTGCGATCTCGGCCGCCAGCTCCCAAATGGACTTTTTGTCGACGTCGCGGATCACGGGCACGACCAGTCCTGCGGGCGTATCGACCGCCATACCGATGTGGCAGTAGTGCTTCATGATCAGGGTGTCACCGTTATCCGCCAAGGAAGACTTCAGCTTGGGATGATCGCGCAAGGCCACCGCGCACGCTTTCAGAATAAAGGGGAGTGGTGTGAGCCTGACCCCCCGCTCGCCAGCCTCGCTCTTGAGCTCTTTCCGGAAGCGCTCCATGCCGTGGATATCGGCATCATCAAACTGCGTCACGTGCGGGACATTCAGCCACGACCGCACCATATTGGTTGCCGTCAGTTTGTCGATACGACTGCGTGCAATCCGATCGATGCTGCCAAAGCGCGTGAAGTCCTGATCGGGAATGGTGGGCAAGCCCGCCCCACCGGATGCGCCCTCGCCCGCCAGCGTCCGGGAGACATACTGCTGCAGGTCCTCTTTGAGAATACGACCTCTCGACCCTGTCCCGGTGACATGGGTGAGTGACACGCCAAACTCCCGCGCCAGCTTTCGTACGGCGGGACCGGCGTAAACCGCACCCGCATCGGACCCGCTTGCACCGACCGTCGCGCCTGACTCAGCGGGCGTCAGCTCACGCTGTGTCACCGACCCCTGCGCCAATGATGCCGGCTCTGGAGACGCTGGATGCGCTGCGGGATTGGCGGCTGCTAAGGTGGAGACGGGATGAGAAGCCTCGCTATCGACGGCTTCACTCGGACCGGAGCCGGGCGTTTGGTCGGGGGAGTCGTTGCCAACGCGGATCGCCATGGCGGCAATGACCACCCCTTCTCTCACCGTCGCACCGGTCTCGACCAGCCACTCAGTCAGCACGCCGGCGGACGGCGCGGGCACTTCCATTGAGGCCTTATCTGACTCGAGCAGCACCAGCGAATCACCCTCTTGTACTTCGGTGCCGGCCGGAACCAGAATCTCCACCAGATCGGCACCCTGATCACTGCCCAGATCCGGAATAGTGACTTCAATCATGGTCACTGCACTCGAAGCATGCTGGTCTTCGGGCAGCATTGCGGAGGCTGCCGCGTCTAGCGGGGCACCTTGCAGCGGAGCGGCTGCAGAAGCGTCTGTCTCGGGTGCCGGTGACTCAGTCTCAGCGACGGCCTCTTCTGGCGCTCCCGTGGGCGCCGTGTCATCACTCTTTGAAGGGGTCGTGGCCTCCAGCGTGAGGATAACGTCGCCCTCGGATACGGAGTCACCCACCGCCACCCGCAGTACGCCGACAACGCCCGCCACCGGCGCCGGAATCTCCATGGACGCTTTGTCGGACTCCACCACGACTAGACTCTGCTCCACGTCGATGGTGTCGCCCGGTGACACCAAAACCTCAACGACCTCAGCGCCCTCCGCTCC